>VSIX01000015.1 GCA_008086245.1 Candidatus Mcinerneyibacterium aminivorans | reverse complement strand
TGAAAATTGAGTGGTTGTTGATAGTTAGTAGTTTGTGTTCGTTTTAAAAATTTAAAAGAATAACCTTGAAGAAAAAAATAATAATATAGAAGAGGATTTACACTGATTATAAGTTCATCCATTGAAGTAGCTCATAAGAGAAAGTTTTAATTTCGGACAAGCCGTCTCTCGGGGAAAGGGAAGACAGAATTTTTCCAAAAAAGTCCAAGTAGAAAAAATAAATATCCTATTTAATTTTTGGATAATTATATTTCTTGCATCCGAATTAATTGTTTTATATACTAAATATATATGAGTACTTTACCTTTAAAGATTAAAACCCAGATACCCAATTACATTCATGAGATTCTTCATAAGGATATTTATAGCTTCAATATGAAGAAAAATACTCTCTGTAATTTAATTTTTGAAAACCTATATAATGATCACGATAAATGGAGTTTTAATAGAGAATTCAGCAGAGTTGTACAGTTTAGACTTCACAAATCCAATAATGAGCTGTTCAAGCAGATCTGGAATACCGATGTTGTAAACACCCATAATAGATCCGAATATTTTAGAAATCTTTTTGCTACTTATGTAAATTTCCCTGCATATATAAGGGAGAAAAAACTTTATAGATCGGATGTTCAATGCATTGAGAGGGCGATTAAAAATAAGAAAAATATCATTATAGACTATAATGATGAAAAAAGAAAACTGGAACCCTATTTGATAATCAATAACACAGAAGAAGAGTTTAATTATCTCTTTGGATATTGCTACAAGCATGGGGAGTATCGAAATTATCGATTATCAAATGTTAGCTGTTTGTCTGTTGTTGATGAAAACTGGGAACATGAAGATAGAGAATATCTAAACAAAATAAAGAATAACTTTGATCCCTTTTTATCCCATGAAAAAGAAATAAAAGTTAAATTTACAGATGAAGGGCTGGATTTGTTTGAAAATGTAATATATCATAACCGTCCCAAAATACTTGAGAAAAAAGGGAATATTTATACACTGGAATGTTCCTATAAAAAAGCTGAGGCCTATTTTGGTTCATTTTTTGACAAGGTAGAAATTTTATCTCCATCTGAGATAAGGGATAAGTTTAAAAAAAATCTTAAAAAGACTTTAAAAAAATATAAAAAATAGTCTTTTCGACCTTGTTTGGAATGTTCTATAATGTTTTCTATTAAATTTTTCTTCAATGGAATAGCTTTCAATCTATTTACTATTTACTTTTCACTTTTCACTATAAACTATCTATGCTGAATTTCTTATCCAGCTCACTCCTCTATACAACCAGCTCACTCGCTCAGACCACCAGGGGTTAAAATTGTTTCTTGACATATACTTCTGATTAGTTATAAATAAGTTA
>VSIX01000014.1 GCA_008086245.1 Candidatus Mcinerneyibacterium aminivorans | reverse complement strand
TATCTCTTATGAGTTACATGGATGGTTTCACTTATAAACAGTGTTAATCTGCGTCCATCTGCGTCAGGTGTTTTTATTATTTGTAAATTCTTTTTTCTGAGGTACAAACTACCCTGAAGTATTAGGTCCGTGATCCGTGAGAAAAATCGCTACAGCGATTTTTGAGTAACGGAAGTCAAACCTAAAAACAATTGCTAATAACTAATGGCTAAATACAATTGCTAATCCAGACTGTAAAGAAATAGATAATTTGCATATTATATAGAAATATTAATAAATAAGTCATGCTGAAAAAACCATGCCCCGAACTTGTTTCAGGGTTGTTTCAGCATCTTCTATAATTAATTGTTATATAGCCTATTAGAGGAGATCCTTCCCTTTCTTATGGGACAGACTTGTCTGGAAATAAATTAAGGATGACTGTTTTCAAAAAATTTTGAATATTCCTTAATTAGTTGCTATTTCTTTACAGCCTGAATGGCTAATTATGTAGTATGTAAAAAATACAATATAAAGGTTTAAATGAAACATTTACAATCTTAGTAAAAATCTAAAATTTCCGAATGAAATGAAGAAAATTTTAAGAACCACAAAGGAATTACCTTCAAAAGAACTAATAATTTCAAGTGAAACGAAGAAATTATTAAGAGCTTCATAGGAATTACATTCAAGAGTTTATCTGGTTCTAGTTCTGGTTCTGATTCTAAAAATCGCGTCAGCGATTTTTATACTGTTGACAAATTACTTCTATTATTTTAATATTTTTTAAAAGATTAACGGGGAGGGAGTTATATGGATTTGAAGGAAATAAATGCAAAAATTGAAGAAAAAAGTTCTTTTGTTAATACCCTAAATACTGAAATTCACAAAAAGATAATAGGTCAGGATTACATGATCAGAAGAATTCTTATCGCCTTATTTACAAATGGGCATATTCTTGTGGAAGGAGTGCCTGGGCTGGCAAAAACCCTTACAATTGATACGATTGCCAGAATAATCTCACTTGATTTTAAGAGAATTCAATTTACTCCAGATTTGCTTCCGGCCGATTTAACCGGGGGTCTGATATATAATGAACAGAATAAAGAATTTGAACCCAAAAAGGGACCTATTTTTACAAATATACTGCTTGCAGATGAAGTTAACAGGGCTCCTGCTAAAGTACAGGCCGCAATGCTGGAATCCATGCAGGAAAAACAGGTAACTCTTGGAAATACAACTCTCGAACTTCCCAGCCCCTTTTTTGTTCTGGCAACCCAAAATCCTATTGAACAGGAGGGTACATATCAGCTTCCGGAAGCTCAGATGGACAGATTTATGCTTAAATTAAAGGTTGATTATCCTAATAAAAGTCAAGAGCGGGAGATTATGGACCTTCACGGGGTAAATCGAAATATTGAATTAAATCAAATTCTAAAACCCGAAGATATTATAGATATTAGAGAAACTATTGATAATTTATATGTGGAAGATTCTATAAAGGATTATATATTAAATATTGTTTTTGCCACGAGGGATCCCGAAAGATACGGATTGAGTGAACTTGCCAATTATATTGATTTTGGAGCAAGTCCGAGGGCATCCATATATATATTAAAAGCTGCCAAGGCCAGTGCATTTCTAAATAGGAGGGGATATGTTGTTCCGGATGATATTAAAGAGATTGCTAAAGATGTATTAAGACACAGAACAATTCTTTCCTTTGAAGCTGAAGCGGAGAATATAGATTCTGATAATGTAATAGAAGAGATACTTGCAAATATTGAAGTACCCTGATAAATAAAATGAAAGAAATTATAAAAAAAGTTAAACATATTGAATTAAAAACCAAAAGGCTTGTAGATGAGGTTTTCAGCGGGGAATACCATTCTATTTTTAAGGGTCAGGGGGTTGAGTTCTCCGAGGTTAGGCCCTATCAGTACGGCGATGATGTTAGAAGAATAGACTGGAGGGTTACGGCCAAGCATGGAAAGCCTTATGTCAAGCTCTTTAAGGAAACCCGGCAGCTGAATATACTCCTTGTATTTGACGGTTCCCCCTCAACTCTATTTTCGGCAAAAGCAAATAAAAGAGAAATTGCAGGTGAAATAGCCTCAATACTCACATTTTCCGCTCTAAAAAATAGTGATAAAACGGGACTTGTTTTATTTTCGGATGGGGTTGATAAGTATATCCCCCTTGAAAAAGGAAAGAAACATTCATTGAATATTATTCAGCATATTCTTACTTTTGAAAGCCGGGCAGAAGAAACAGACCTAACAGATACCATAAGAAAGGTTCTGCACTATCTCAACAGAAGGTCGATAATTTTTATAATTTCTGATTTTTATACAGACGGTTACCAGAAAGAGTTAAAAATGCTTTCTAAAAAACATGATGTGATAGGTATTAGATTAATAGAACCCCTTGAGAAAAGACTGGATGAGATGGGGGTTATTCCGATCAAAGATTCTGAAAGTGATAAAATTAAATTTATAAATTCAAAAAAGGCAAAAAAGGATTATAGAGAAAGTTTCCAAAAAAAAGATGAGCAGATTAAGGCTGTTTTCCGTAATGCAAAGGCGGATCTTTTAAATATAGATATAGCAGATAACTATTTTCACCAGCTTCTAAAATTTTTTAAGATGAGGGAGAGAAGATTTAGATGAAAAAATATCTGTATCTTCCGGTTATTCTGATATTAGTACAGATGTCAATATTAGGAGTCGAAGTAGAAAATAAAAAAATAATAAACCCAAAAAACAGTTACACGGTCGGAGATAGGATAAAATTAGAAATTATATTAAAGAAAAAGGAAGATGAGAAAATAATTTCTATCAAGGATAAAACAGAAAAAGATATTGAATTAATAGATTCCTCAATAAAAAGAAGTAAAAACAGAATTATAATAAAAAAGACATACCAGATTTTTACATTAAAAGCTAAAAGCCTCCCCGATTTAGTAATTAATTATCAAAAAAATGGAACCGATGAAAAATTATCTGTTAAGGGATCTTCGATAAATATAAAAGAGCTAACCGATAAAAACACCAAGCTTTCGGACATAGAAGATTTAAAAAAAGATATTGAAACCAATTATTCAATATGGCCTATTTTGGGTTTTATTATACTGCTTTTAGCTGCAGGGTTTGGATTATATTTTCTCTATAAAAAATTTAAAATTAGAAATAGAAGCAAAGATACAGCGCCAATATATCTAAAAGAGGATATAGACCCATTGGAATATCTTCAAGAGAACTACTCGGAAACCCCGATAGATAAATATATAAATGAAAAAAAATACAAGAAGCTTTACTTTAAAATTACCGAAATTATAAGAAAATTTCTTTCGCTTTATTACAGAAAAAATTATATTGATATGACAGTTACAGAATTTAAAACATATTTTGATGAAACAATAGATAAAAATCTTAAAAAAGAGCTTTTCGAATTTTTAACATTTGCAGATCTGGTGAAATTTGGAAAATATAAACCGGATAGAGATAGTTTGAATAACATTGAGAGGTTCATGGATAAATTAATCAGTTATTATATTGAAGAACAAAATAAAAAAGATAGAGAAGAGAGCAGCTGAATATGAGATTTTTATATCCGCTTCTTGGGATTTTATTTATACCGGTTATAATAATTTATTACAAAAAGTTTAAGAATACTGAAAAGGATTTCTTTATAAGATTTCCAAATGTAGATGATATCGAAGTTAAAAAAAGCTTTTTTAGCTACGGGAAATTTTATGTAATCGAAATTATAATTTTTGTTTTATTGATTTTTGCAGTTATGAGACCCCAGCTGGGGAAAAAAGAGATAGAGCAGAAAATAAGGGGATATTCAATAATGCTTGTTATGGATATTTCCTCCAGTATGAAGGCGGCGGATCTTGAACCCTCCAGATTCGAAGTGGCAAAAAAAGTTTTAAGGGATTTTGTCGGGAAAAGACAGAACGATTTTATAGGTTTTACGGCATTTGCAAAAAGCTCGCTTACACTTGTTCCGGCTACAATAAACCGTGAGATGGTGCTGTCCACAATAAAAAATCTGGATATCGGATATATAGAGGACGGAACCGCAATAGGAATGGGAATCTCTTCGGCAGTTTCCTCCCTGAAAAATAGCCGAAGCAAAACCAAAATTATTATACTTCTTACCGATGGAGATAATAATTCCGGGAATATATCCCCCTCAAAAGCAGCCGATATAGCGGATGAATATGGAATTAAAATATACGCAATTGGAGTGGGGAAGGATGACAGGGTGCCTTATCCTGTTGAGACACCTTTCGGGACACAGTATAAAAAGGTTAATATGAAGTTCAATGAAGAAATTCTGAAGGAGATTTCCCGAAAAACCGGAGGTAAGTACTACAGGGCAACCAACAATAAAGAACTGAAAAATATATACGGGGATATTAACAGGCTCGAAAAGAGTGAATTCAGGATGAAGTATCACATAAAGTATGAGGATAAATTTTACATACCACTGATAGCAGCTTTTATAGTTCTATCCGCATACTATCTAATTAGAAGATTAATCTTCGTGATGGAATAGGTGATAGGATTTATGCACTGGGCAGCTTTTGAACACATATATCTACTGATTATACCTGTTTTTTTTGTTGCGATTAATTTTTTCCTTAATAAAAAAAGAATGAAAGTGTTTGATAAATACCCCCATTTTAAAAATATGTTTTTCCCAAAAAATCGATTCAGAAAATTAAAATTTGTTCTTTTTATTTCTGCCATGATATTTATAATATTAGCTCTTATGAAGCCCCGCTGGGGAATAAAAAATAAAGAGATAAAACAGAAAGGGTATGATATAATAATAGCCCTCGATACTTCAAAATCGATGCTTGCAAAGGATTTAAAGCCGGACAGACTGACCAGGGCTAAAAAATCTATTTCAGAACTTGTTGATTATATAGACGGCAGCAAATTGAGCTACATAGCTTTTGCAGGCGTTTCCAGGGTGGTAGTCCCGCTAACTCATGATTATAATTATATTAAAAATGCCGTTTCTGCAACAGATACGGATGAAGTCTCACTGCAGGGTACAAATTTTAAAGATCTTATAGAAAAAACTGTTTTAATTTTTAGCAGCTCGGAAAAGGAAAGATTTTTGATACTGCTATCGGATGGGGAAGATCATGAAGGAAATTTAAACAGTTTAATAAAAAAAGCTAAAGAAAACAACATACATATTTACACAATACCGGTGGGAACCGAAAACGGCTCGAGAATACCCGTTGTTAGTGAAAATAATAAAATCACCGGATTCAAAAAAAACAAAAAGGGAAATTATGTAATATCAAAAACAAACCTTGAGCTTATGAAAAAGATATCAAGTGAAACCGGTGGAGAAACCTTCTATTCCTCTGATATTTACAGCAGCCTGAAAAAAGCAATAAAATCTATTAATAGCTACAGCGAAACCAATAAAAGTGATTTCAGCTACAGAAGTTATAAAGAAAAGTATCACTACTTTTTACTCATTGGAGTGCTGTGTTTAATGGGTTTTGTAAGCCTCCCTCATTTCAAAAGTATTAAAATTAAAGTGCTGCTAATTTTAATACTTCCAATCTTCATGAATTTTACTCTTTTTGATAGGGGAAATATCTTAAATAATGAAGCAGTAGATAAATATAAAGAAAAAAAATATACCGAATCACTTCAGAAATTCAAACAGGCTGAGAAATTTAGCGATGATCCCGCACTTCAGTACAATATAGGAAACAACCTCTATAAGTTGAAGAAATATGATGATGCGATGAAGCATTTTGAAAGTAGTATTTCAAAACTTCCAAAGGAAAGCCTTTTTAATCTCGGGAATTCACTGTATCAGATGAAGAAGTATAATGAAGCAGCTAAAGCATACAGAAAGCTTCTAAAAAAATATCCGGATTTTGAAAAGGCAAAGAAAAATCTTGAGCTTGCACTAAAAAAGGCCGAAGAAGATAAGAAAAAGAAAAAAAATAATCAGAAGAAAAATAAAAACGAAAAAAAAGATAAAAATGATAAAAGAAAAAACGGGGATGAAAAAAAAGATTCAAAAAAGCAGAATCAAAATAAGGATAAGGGCAATAATAAACAATCTGAAGAAACAGGTAAGAAACAGGATTCCAAAAAACAGAGCAAAGATCAACAAAAAACCAGCATGAAAAGGGAAGTTTATGATTCTCTTCTTGAAAATTTAAGGAAAAAGGAAATAGAAAATTTAAAAAATAAACAAAATGAGGAAAGGAGAAACAAAGATGGTACAGAGGCATTTGAAAAGGATTGGTAGTTTAGCCGCCGTATTCCTGCTTGTTATCAACTTTATAAGTGCAGAAATAAAAGTTTATTCATCTGTTGATAGCAGAAGTATAAGGAAAAATACCGCATTTCGGATTGTATTAAATGTTGAATTAATAGATGAAAAAGCTGATTTTGATGAGGAGAAAATTGAATTTCCGGAAATTGAGAATCTGGAAATTAGAGGTAAGTTTACTTCCTCAAGTACACAGATAAGCATTGTAAACTTTGATAAAAAGAAAAAAAATATTTATAAAATAACATATCAGTTAATATACAGGGGAGATAAAGAAAAAATCAGCATTCCTCCCATAAAAACAGAAATAGGAGGAAAAATTTATAGGACCGACCCTATTACATTAAATGTGGGAGGGGATAAAGCAGCTACCGGTATATCAGAAAATGACCGCGAATTTTTCATAACTCCTTTAATTTCCAGGAAAGAATTAACCGAATATGAAAAGTTCAATGTTAAATACTTCATGTATGTTAAACCGGGAAATCAAATTAGAAATATAGCTCCCGATAAAAAAATGCACTTTGACAGCTATATATCGGTTCAGAAGTATGATGTGATGGATGAGCTTCAGAAGAACCAAAATGTTAATTTTGAAAAAACAGTCCTAAAAGGTATCGAGTATTACAGATTGAAACTGTATGAATACGATTTGGTGCCGGAGAAAACGGGCAGCATAAATATACCGGAATTTGATTTTAGAATAGCCTATCAGAAAAAAAGAAGCGGCAGGGGAGATGATTTTTTTGATTCTTTCATGCAAAACAGCAGGGTTAAAGAAAGCATTGTAAGTACGGAAAGTAAAAAAGTTAGAATAAACCCTCTCCCAGATTCTGATTTTGATAATTTCAGCAATATCGTTTGTGACAACTTAAGGGTGGAAAATAAAATCAGCAGCAAAAAGGCCGTTACAGGGGAGGGACTTACCTACAGAATAATACTAAAAGGGAATTTCTTAAGCTCACTGGCAAGTCCTCCGGAATTTAAAAATACGGATAACTGGCAGGTTTATGAACCGGAAGTTGTGGAAATCCCGGGAGGTGTGGAGTATAAATACCTGATAATTCCCGAAAAGGTCGGTGATATAAAACTGCCTTCCGAATCCATTATCTATTATGATACCGGCGAAAAAAAGTATAAAAAACTCCAGATGCGGGATTATTCTATTGAGGTTTCGGCGGGAGAAGAATTTGCCGCTGAAGAGGGGGAAAACCAGGGAAAGAAACCCTTTAAAACGGGCAATATACACTACATAAGGGATGCTTCGGAAGTGGTGGATAAGTATAACCCGGTGTATCGCAACTGGTGGTACAAAGCAGGTGTTTTTATTTGTCTGGTTTTGATAGCTTTACGAATTTTCAAGGATTACAGGGAAAAAAAGTACTTTACAGATGAGGAATACAGAAGAATGGTGGAATCCTCTAAAATGGCAAAAAAATACAAGAGGAAAGTAAAGGATTTAAAACATCAGGAGTTTTATCTCTTTGCCTTTAACTTTTTACAGAAATATTTTTCAAACAAGCTGAATTTGAAGGGCAATTTCCCAACAAAAAATCAGATAATCGAAGCTATCAAAAACAAAATAAATTCCGGGAAGCTGCATCCGGAAACTGTTGAATCTATTAAAGAAATTTTTGAAGAGCTCGAGAAGGGGAAATTTTCACCGGAAACCGCGGAAAATAAGAAATACATCAATAAAAAAATAAGCGAAATAATTAATATTTTTGAAAGCGAGGTTTAAAATGGGGGATAAAAAATATTTATATTTAATAATAATTATTCTTTTATTCACGGGGTTCGTTTTTTCGGATGCTTTAAAAGCAAAAGCTGAAAGGGCAAATAAGCTTTATCAGCAGCAAAAATACGAGAAGGCCCTTGAAATTTATAAAAGCATAGAAAAAGAAGTTGATAGTTTTGGGATATATTACAATATTGCTAACACATATTTTAAGATGGATAATATGGCCCACGCAAAGCTTTACTATTTGAAAGCCCTTAAAATCAAACCGGATAGCAAAACTGCCCTAACTAATCTGAAGCTTGTAAGGGGCCGGCTAAAAAATCAAATTAAAACCCCGGACAAAAATTTATTCAATAAAATCCTGGAAAAAATCTCACATATTTTCAACTTAAATATAAGCGCATTCTTAAGTTTTTTACTCATGATGATATCATCAGTGGTATTTTATTCTAAAAAATTCAAAAATCGAAAAATAATTCTATCGGTTTCGATATTCCTTCTAATTTTATTTATTTTTTTTACCGGCATATCGTATTTAAATTACAGCAGGGTTAATTATGTCTATCTCAATAAAAAGACGGAAGCTAAAAGCGAACCAAATGCAGACAGCACATCGGTTTTTACGGTACACGGGGGGAATGAATTTCATATCAAAAACAGAACCGGGGACTGGTACTTAATTGTTCTTAAGAACGGGTATACCGGGTGGATTAAGGTAAATAATCAGAATCAAATTGGTCAAATTTAACCTGTAAATTTCCAGCAAAGAATAAATAGCTTGACCGATATTGCCAGGAAGTTTTAAAAAAGTGTCTGTGGGAGTCTGAGTACAGCTTGAAAAATTACTAGCTGATTTCTACATTACCCCCATTAATTCAGTGGCCTCAAATAGTGTACCATCAAAGGTAATATTAATCTGTTCATACATATCGTCTAGATTCATATACCAGGAATCCGGATCCACAGTTCTATCTCTAAGATAAGGATAGGTGGAAATATCAACTTCAGCCACCGCGGGATTGTCTAAAGAAGAGATATTGGAATATATAAGCGGTCTATATGAACCGTAATAAAGCTGAAAATCATCAGTGGGGTCAATATTCTTAAATTTAAATTTAGTAAAACAAGCATAAGATAAGGAATCCTGTAAAATTGTAAAACCGTAATAGTAGTCTCCGGATTTATAGAGTTCGGCTCTTATATGGGGATTTGAAGTTGATGGATCTCCGGTGATATTTATAGTTATTGAATCTTCATCGGGATAGAAGAAAACTTCAAAATTACTGCTGCCTGAAATATAAAGTTCAATATAATTGTCCGACATAATTCCATAAACTGTTATATCACTGGTTGGTTCTTCCGGGTCTGGAACAGTTGCTTCCCACCTATCTTCCTGGCTGTTATAGGTTGCATTTACAGAAAAATCTTCGTAGAGATTCATGTAGTTTTGAAATAAAGGAAACAATCCTGGATTAGTTCCGAATAAACTATCATATGAACTATGTTCGGAGTAGGAAGAATCGCCAGCTGCAGCAAGGCTCAAATCATCAACTGAAGAGTTAACCGTACTCATAAAATCAGCATCAGGCGGATTATTTGATGAACCCGTAGAGGAACTGCATGCAAAACCAAATAGCACTAAAAGTAAAACAGTAATTAAAACAATAAATTTTTTATACATAGAAACGCCTCCTTAATATATTCTATCAAGTATAGTATAAAGATCAAATTTAACAATCTGGATTTAAAAAATTGCTTTGGCAGTTTTTAATCAAATTAGGTCTAAACAAAATTAAAAGTAAATATCTAATCGAAAATTTTCAATTTTCCTCTTTTAAATCAATTTATTTGATTTAAACAGATTTAGTTCTACAGTTCATCGACGAAATACTACAGTTCATAAAATTGTGTATTGAGAAATCAAAATATATGTTTACATTTAAATTAGTTAAGAAATAAACGAATTGCAAAATGTTTATATAAAAGGAGGTATTTATGAGTCTGAAAGAGATCTGGGGTAAACGGGATGATCTGAAAAAAAGACGGGAAGAAGCTCTCTTGAAATTAAGAAAAGGTAAAATCACGGAAATCGAATACAGACATATTTGTGAACAGGAAGAGCAGCTTCTTAACCATATTGCTTTAAAAACCAGTAAGATTTTACAGGTCTGATAAAATAATGATGAAAAACCAGCCTGGACTATTAGAAAGATAAGGAGGATTTCATGGCAATTTATCCGTTTAAAGTAGAAATATCCGATAACGGTTATTTTGAATATTATTCTCCAGAGGGCAAAGAAAAGAAGGATTATATCATAAATCAAAAGGGGCATGTTTTAATTTTTAAAGATAGCTATCCCGAAGCTATAAAATCGGTATATACACAGGAGGAACTCGAAGAATTTTATAGGGCACAGAATAACCTTAAAGAAGCATAAATAATTTCATAAAAGGGCGGGCTGAGAAAATTATAATAGTTAAAGATGATAAAGCCCGGGATTGAATTTAAAATAATATTGGTGATAAATATTTTTCTAATTTTTTGCTGTAATAAATTATTATTGAAGAAAATTATTTAACCTGCACAATGATTTCTCATTAAAGCAAGGATGATTATTATTGCGGTTATAAAAGCCTTAGTTTGCACAGCTTCCAGGATTATATTCTAACTTGCCACATCCATACAGATAATCTCCTTTATCTTCCCCTTATCCCCTAAGAAGGATAAAAACACATAAACCTACATCACCTGGAGGCAACCAGCAAAACGGAGATCCGGTCAACCCCCGGGTCTCTGTTAAAAAAATTGCTGTCAAATTATCAAAGATAATTTGAAATTGAAAATTGAAAATTGAAAGAGGAAAGTTCTTAAAAGTAATACCTCTGGAGAAATGATTATAAATGCTGGTAATTTTTTAAATATACAAATTTAGTCATCCTGAGCTTGTCTCCAGCCAAGTCTGTCCCATAAGAAAGGGAAATAAAAATCGTCATTACCGATTATTAAATTGAAAATTTCAGTCAAGCTGGCCCGTATGTAAGGGCAAAGATGAAAATTGAAAGTTCTTAAAAGTTATACCTCTGGGGAAATGATTATAAATATTAATAAGCATAAAAATGAAAATTCCTGATGGAGCGAATAAAATGAGCGGAATTCAGGAATCTTCTAGTATTACATTTAATTTTTTCTTTGAAGGTTAGCGTTTAAGAATTTTTAAAGGTTTGTATTTTGATTATTTGTTAAACTCGGGGGTTTAACTTTCAAACTTTGTACTTTGTACGATGTACAATACGCGTTGTTTTCTAAAGGAGAGGAGTTATATGAACAAACCAAATAACCAAAAATTAAAGGATAAAGGTACCGTAACTACCGAATTCTTCAGAAAAAGGGGGAAAATGGAATTAATGAAAGACTTCGGTCTCGATCCGGAGAGATTCGATTTTGTAGGTATAAAATTTGTTTTTGCCAATAAATATCCGAGAAAGGAGCATTTTATATTCTACTACTGCGATAAGAAGGAAGTCGGAGAAACATATAAGGAGCAAATGGAGTTTAATGAAGAAAGGGGATATCTGCCTATATACAAAAAAAAGCTGGATTTAAGCCTCGAGTACCTGCTCGGTAATTATATAAAAAAGCTTGAACTTGCAACACACGGACCGGGGGAGACTTCATACAGGGAGTTTAATTTGAAAGTGAGGAATATGAATACTATGCCAATTGAAAATTGAAAGATGAAAATTGAAAGTTTTGAAAGTAATATCCTGAAGAAAAGAATATAAATGCTGGTAATTTAAAAAATATACGAATTTAGTCATCCTGAGCTTGTCTCAGGATCTTCCAAAAGTATATTTATTTTTTTCGGGGTATTACTATTAACTATTTATGTAATTGTTTTGAAAAGATTTTTAAAGAACAACGAATTAAACGAATTCGCACGAATTATGAGTAAATCCATCGAAGGAATTACTTTTAAGCCAATGACCTACGACTTAAGACCCGGGACCGTTTTTTGTGGTTGATTTTTGGTTTTTGTATTGGTAGAATAAATATTATATAAAGGAGTTTTTTATGAAAATTGAAAATATTCATATCAAAAATTTCAGATCATTATATGATTTAGAATTCCAACCTAGAGATATTTTTGCTTTTGTAGGTAAAAATAATAGTGGAAAATCCAACATTTTAAAAGCTTTAAATCTTTTCTTTAATTCTTCAAAAAAGTTATTAGATAAAGATTGTTTCTTTAATTACAATTTGGATGATCCAATAGAAATTTCTATAAAATTTAAAGATTTAAATGATTATGAAAAAGATAAATTTAATTATTATTTAAAGTATGAGAAGATTAATGGTGAGTTGATAGAAAAACTAAAAATAAAAAGAACTTACCATTATATTGAAGAAGAAGATGATTATGATATAAATAGAATTGCTACTAAATCAGTACCTGATTATGAATGGTTACAAACCAATAAAATAAAGGCAAAAATTAGAGATAAATGGTGGAAAAGAAAAGATGAATTAGTTATTGAAGATGAAAATTTCTTTGATTATTTTGATGAATTTAAAGGGAAGCCAAATGTAAGTACTTGGAAAAAAGCTATAAAATTATTTATAAAAGATAATAAAGATATTATCAACTTTAAAGACCAAGAATTTAAAAACCCACAGGGTTTAAGTAGTGTATTAAAATCAAATTTGCCTGAGTTAATATTAATACCAGCAGTTAAAGATATAAGTGATGAAGCAAAAGTATCAAAGTATAACCCATTTGGAAAATTAATAAATTCGATATTGAACAAAATCCCCTCAGAAAAAAAAGAAATAGTTGATAAAAAAATAGAAGAATTAAATAGTTTATTAAATATCAAAGAAAATGAAGACTCAGAGAGATTAAGTGCTATAGAAAAAATTGAACAAAACTTGAATAAATATGTGAAAGAATTAATGGAATGTAAAATAGAACTAGAAATGGAAGTACCCAATATTAAAGATATATTTTCAAATACAAAAATATTTGCTGATGATGGTGTAAGAACTTCTATTGAAACTAAAGGACATGGGTTACAACGCTCAATGATTGTAAGTATTCTGAGAGCATATTCCGAATTATTGATGAAAAATGAGGAAGAAAAAGATAGAAATATTCTTTTCCTAATTGAAGAACCTGAATTATATTTACATCCCCAAGCTCAAAAAACTTTTTTAAAAGTTTTACATACAATAGCAAAAAGTGGAGATCAAGTTTTTTATTCTACTCATTCTAATCTTTTAGTGGATATTATTAAATTTGATGAAGTTGGAATAGTAAAGAAAAAAGAAAATAAAAGTCAAATATTTCAATTAACTATGGATAAAATGATAAAGGATTTTAATAACAGGCATGAAAATATAGATCCTAATGAAATAGGAATGAGAGAACTGTATAAAAATGTTTTTGATCCAATAGCTAATGAGGGATTTTTTGCTGATAAGATTGTGTTAGTAGAGGGATCGACTGAATTATATACTTTTCCTATTTTTGCAGAATTGTTGAATTATGATTTAGATAAGAATAATGTAGCACTTATTCCTACTAATGGAAAAGGATCTATGGATAGATTTTTAAGGATATTTAATGGTTTTAAATTACCTACATATATAATTTTTGATGGAGATAAAAATAATGATAGTGATAAAATGAAGGAGAAAACAATTGAGTTATTAAATATGTGTGGTGAAGAAGTTGAAAATATTAATGAGGTTTCGACTAAAATAAATGATATTTATGCTGTTTTTGAAAATAATTATGAAAGTGTAGTGGAGGATAATATAGAAAAATATGATGAATGGATTGAGGAAGGGAAAAATAAATTAGGTAAAATTGGAAAACCATTAAAACAAAAATATATAGCATATAAGATTGAAGAAAAAATAGATGATAATAATTGTGATCCAAAAGAGGTTATTCCACAACCATTTGTTAATATAATAGATAAAATTAAAAATGTTGAATATCCAGGAAGTTTATTAG
>VSIX01000013.1 GCA_008086245.1 Candidatus Mcinerneyibacterium aminivorans | reverse complement strand
GCAATACACACTCTTTTAGGATCGACTATTTCCCGTTTATCCAGATAATCAATAACGGCCTTGACACTGTCAACTGTTTGTTCAACAAAGGTATTATTTACCGTTTCTGGATCTCCAACAATCGGTACAGAAGCATCCACAACCGCATACCCTTCAAGCAGCAGATATTTTATTGATGCTCCCCAGAATTTCATGAATTTATTTGGACTGCTTTTTAATTGTCCTGCCACCTTTTTACTTTTATATTCCAAAGGATAAGCCCATACTATAAGAGGAAGGCGTTTTTTGTTTTCATATCCCGGAGGAAGATAAAGCTTCCCTGTTAAAGAAACCCCGTCTTTTCTATTATACCTTATTATTTCCTGTTTTGAGTTTGTGATCTTTGGATAAGGATTTTTATAATTTGTTATTTTTTTCCTGCTATTATTTTTCAAATTAACTAAGTAATAATTTTCGGGCTCAGTTTTAGACTGATGATTAATTAATATTTTTGATAATTCTTCATTCAGAACGGCTTCGATTGTTTCGAAAGAATCGCTTTGTGATTTATAAATTATTTTATTTTCTTTTGTCTTTAAATTAAATTTTGATAAATAGGGATATTTCCCCTCTGGACTATCTCCCTCATTATTAACAAAATAGATGTTGTTTTGTTTCTGCATAAAAACTTTTTTATTGTATTTGTTTGTCTTTTTTAAAACAGTTCCCATATCGGCATAACTGTTTCTCATACTCCTATTTATAATTTCAATTTTTTTATTTTGATCCGGGCTTCTATAATATCCATAAAGCTGTGTATAATTTTTATCTCTTCCATAATATATGCAGCTTTCATTTTCCCCCCAATCAATTCTGTATATCCTGTGTTTGCTCTTAAAAAGAATTCTCTTTTCTTCAAAAGGATAAGAGGTTGAGAGTACTGCATCTCTATAAGAAACATCAATTTCCGGGTCTCCCTCATCCAGAGCTTTTATAAAAATCAAACTAGCCTCTTTATCCGGACGCCAGTGAAACATCCTCGCCCCTTTAAAAGTTCCTCCTATAGGCATTTCCTCAGTTAGTGAACGATGATAAATTTTTTCAACAATATTTCCTTTTATATTCCAAAGAATATAATCTTTTGAAAAATAGTAATTAGGAACTCTGTAGGAATATGGTCTTTTAACTTCCTCAAGCAGTATATACTTTCCGTTTGGAGAAACACTTACATGATCATAAAGCCCCGGGGAGCCTATTTT
>VSIX01000012.1 GCA_008086245.1 Candidatus Mcinerneyibacterium aminivorans | reverse complement strand
ACTTTAGGAAATTTTTTAGTAATTTTATAAACATATTTTGATAATTTCATTGCCTTTTTCCACGCCAGCAAATCTTTATGATTTTTAATACCTACTCCTTTATCATAATAATATTTTTTCATCTATGGTTTTACATACAAGCTCATCACCTGGTATGTCTTCCATGGGATGACACCCGTCACTCATTACCTGGTATCACTGCAAAGGAAAATCTTCCGTCACTCAAAAATCACGAAAGTGATTTTATATTTTTTATACAGCTTTGGAAGTACATACAAGCTCTTTACTTGGCATGACTTCCATGGAATGACATCCGTCACTCATTACATGGGATTGCTTCAAAGGGATATCTACCGTCACTCAAATCATGACAGCGATTTTTGTCAAAAACACGAGCAACCAACTACTAAAAACTAAATATTATGTTGAAAAAAGCTAAAATATGTTTAAACTACTTGTGGAAGAAGGAGAGATATATGAGAATATATTATAAAGGCCGAGTTGCATATGATGGAACAAACTACTACGGCTGGCAGATGCAAAAGGATTTTAATACAATTCAGGAAGAAATAGAAAAAGCATTAAGCCAAATTTTTAATGTTAAGCGGGTTGTAATTGTTGGTGCAAGCAGAACCGATTCCGGGGTGCATGCATTGGGACAGCTTTTTAATTTTCACACAGAGAAAGATGTGGATCCAAACAAATTGGAAAAGGGAATGAACAGCCTGCTTCCATCGGACATACATATAAAAAATATTGAGTACACCCATGAAAAATTTAACAGTATACAAAAGGCCAGCTGTAAGCATTACATATATAATTACCAGTATCCCCCGAACCCACTAAAAGATAGATACTCTTACACAATTTATTACAAGAAACCCGATTTTAAAAAAATGGAAATGGGAGCAAAAATGTTTGAGGGAAAAAAAGACTTTAACGCTTACAGAAATGCTCCTTCAAAAAATCCTAACAAAAATACCGTATGTCACATAAAAAAATGCATGTTGGAAAGACATAAAAATGGAGCGACACTGCATATAAAGGGAGATGGATTTCTTTATAATATGATTCGAATAATGGCCGGAACCCTTTTATATATCGGTTATAACAAACTTACCCTAAAAGATATTGAAAAATCATTTAAATATAAAGACAGGAAATACACGGGGAAAACCCTTGAAGCATCCGGTTTAATATTGAAACATGTATATGACAGGGATAATCTAAGAAAAAACTAATAATTGAAAAATCAAACCATCATTAATTTTTTCTATCAGGAGTATTTTTTTATAATACGATTATCTTTTATTCTTTTTCGGGTTCTGTTTCTTTCAAATAATGCGAAATAAAAGAGAAATTTTCAGCAAGGTTCTCATCCTGAATAAAAATATCCTCATCTATATCGAGTGTTACCGGAGCGAAATTCCAGATTGCTTTTATATTTGCTTTAATCATTTTTTCGGCTATTTGCTGGGCATACCTGGCGGGTGTAGTAATTATTCCTATTTTAATATTAAATTTTTTAATAACCTGTTCCAAATTTTCTATATTATCAACTTTTAAATTACCAACTAAATTTCCGATCTTTTCAGGGTCACTATCGAATAACCCTACAATACTTAATCCATATCTTTCAAAACCTTTATATTCTGCAAGTGCAGTTCCCAAATTACCAACTCCCACCAGAATGGCTTCATTAAGATTGAAATACCCTAAATAATCGGCTAAAACATCTCTTAGTTCTTTGGCATCATAACCTACTCTGGGAATACCACCAATTTCTATATACATTAAATCCCGTCTTATCTGGGAATCGTCAATATTTAAACAATCGGAAAGATAGCTGGAGGATATGTATTTTTCATTTTTTCTATTTAAATAACTTGTAACTACCTGATAATATTTTGGTAATCTTGCCAGTGAAGGCTTTGGTATCTTTTTAACCATAAAAATCCCCTTTTGTGTTTAAATTCACAGAATGTTATAGTATTAATGTTTGATAATGTCAAATAATTTCTAATATTATATAAACCAAAACTCAATATTAACTAGAAGATAATAATAATTTGAACATGATCCTTCAATAAAAGCTATTTTTCAAAAGAATTTTTTATCCGCTTTGCAAGTTCCTCTCCCACCCCGGGCACCTTTTTTATCTCATCAATACCTGCTCTTTTTAAGTTGTTAACCGTACCAAAAAAATCAAGTACCGTTTCTGCTTTCTTTTTTCCAATTCCTTTGATTTTTTCTACAGGATTTTTAAAACTTTTTTTAGATTTTTTCTTTCTGCTGTAATTAACTGCGAATCTATGAACCTCGTCCCTTGTTTTAATCAAAAGCAGTTTCGCGGGATCATTTTTCTCTATTTCGAGCTCCTTTAAATTTTCCATAATAATTCGTTCCTCTTTTTTGGCAAGGGCTAAGACAGGAATATTTAAATCGAGATCCCTTAAAGCTTTTTTTGCAAATTTCAGCTGAATTTTCCCGCCATCTATTAAAATCAAATCCGGTTTATTGGTGTCATTTTTATAGCGTCTGTAAACAATTTCATTAATCATTCTGAAATCATCCCGGTTCTTTGCATCTATACTAAAACGGCGGTACAAACTTTTATTAAATCCCTTTCTATCAATTCTAATGGATGCACCCACAAAAATTTCATTACCAAAATTTGATATATCAAAAGCATCGATTGATGATATTTGAAATCCCAAAATGTCACTTAATCTCCCGAAATTTTTATCCAAATTACTCATAAACTCCTTTTTTAACAGTAATTTGGCATTTTCTTCTGCTCTTTTTATTAAAATCTCATCATTACGATTTTCTGGCTTGGTGATTTGAACTTCGTGTTCAACTCTTTGCTCAAACTCCCTCTTTATAATCCCATATTCGCTATTTTTTATATTTACAACAATTTTTGGAGGTATAAAAGGTAGGTTCTCATAGTAGTACTGTAAGAAAGCAAACATTACACTTTTTTTATCCTCCTCGCTCCGGAATATAAAATTTTCACTATCAAAAACTTTTCCTTCTTTAACATTTAATATATATACTATATAATTATTTTTCTTTTTATAAAGAGAAAATATATCCTTATTGTCCCTGGTATGAATCTCCATTTGTGAAAGCATCAAAATTTCCTTTAATCCTTTCAGCTGATCTCTTATTTTTGCAGCCCTTTCAAATTCTTTTTTTTCAGCATACTCCTCCATCTTTTTTTCAAGATCAAGGTATAGCTTTTTACTTTTACCTTCGAGAACCTTTTTAATTTTTTGTATAATTTTTTGATATTCTTCTTTTGATACATTATTCTCGCAGGGACCCGGGCACCTATCTATGTGGTACTGTAAACAAACAGTATTGGGCATCTTTCGACAGTGTCTGTAGGGAAATATATCCCTAATTCCCTGGAGAAATTTTCTTATCATTTTAACAGATGTGTAAGGACCATAATAATAGTTTCCATCCTTTTTTATTTCCCTGGTTATAAATATTCTGGGATATTTTTCTTTTATTATTTTTATATACGGATAGGTCTTGCCATCTTTTAGTTCAATGTTGTAATAAGGCTGGGTTTCTTTTATGATATTATTCTCTAAAATTAAAGCATCCGTTTCAGAGGATACAACAATATACTCTAATTCAGCAATATTATGTATCATCACCCGAATTCGGTAAGAATTTTTTTCAGGATGCAAATATGATTTTAGCCTTTTGTTAAGATTTTTGGCTTTCCCGACATAAAGTTCTTCTCCATTTATATCTTTAAAAATATAAACCCCAGGTAGTTTTGGAGAATTTCTTATCTTTTTTTTGACCCTATTATTCATTATACACCTAATTTATTTTATTGCTTAAAAAGGATTAATTCAAGATATAATATAATAAATAAGAAGGTGAATTCACCTTCTTATTTATATACATTTAATTTTTGAAAATAGTTTGAGATCTATTTGGACCTACAGAAATTATATCAACTGGAATTTCTAAATATTCTTCAATAAATAATATATATTTTTTGGCATTTTCAGGTAAATTTTCATACTTCTTAACTTTAGTTGTATCCTCATTCCACCCTTTAAATGTTTTATAAATAGGTTCAATGTTATCAATTGATAAATAGTTCGTTGAAAACTCTTCCACATGCTCCCCATCAATTTTATAACCGATACAAACTTTAATTTCTTCAAACTTATCCAAAATATCCAATCGTGTCAAAGCTATTTTTGTTAACCCGTTAATTTGGGAAACATATTTTAAAAGTATTAAATCAAGCCATCCGCATCTTCTCGGACGTCCGGTAGTTGCTCCAAATTCATTCCCAATATTTCTTATCTGTTCTCCGACTTCTCCTTTTAATTCTGTTGGGAAAATACCTTCTCCCACTCTGGAGGTATAAGCCTTAACTACACCAAGTATATTATCCACCATCCGGGAGGCAGCTCCAGATCCGGTAAAAATACCTCCAGCGGTAGTATTGGATGAAGTTACATAGGGATATGTTCCAAAATCTATATCAAGTAGGGCCCCCTGAGCTCCTTCAAAAAGTATTTCCTTGTTATTTTTTGAAAAATCTTGAATTAAATAGGAAATATCATAAACAAAATTAGATAATCTTCTGCCATATTCCCTGTACTTTTTAAACAATTTATCAAGTTCAAAGGTTTCATCAGAGTTATAAACCTTTTCAATAATCCTGTTTTTAAGAGGGACAACATAGGATAATTTTTCATATAGTTTCTTTTCATCAATTAAATCGGAAAATCTAATACCTATTCTTGCCATTTTATCTTCATAGCAGGGTCCAATACCTTTTTGGGTAGTTCCTATTTTTTTATCCTTTTTACTTTCTTCCCTTAATCCATCAAGCACCTTATGATAGGGCATTACAATGTGTGCTAAAGGAGATATTTTTAAATTTTCGGAACTTACCTTGTAGTTTTTATCCTTAAGCATTGTTATCTCATCCAGGATTATTTCGGGATCCAGAGCTACACCATTTCCTATTCCAACTATTACATCCTCATGTAATATTCCTGAAGGTATTAAATGAAAAACAAATTTTTCCCCTTCAACATAAATAGTATGGCCCGCATTAGCTCCACCCTGAAATCTTACTACTAAATCAACATTTTCAGATAGTTGATCTACAATTTTACCTTTACCTTCATCTCCCCACTGTGATCCTAATATCGCAAACGATGGCATAATTACTACCCTCCTAATCTAATTTAAAACATTATTAAATAATTTAAAAGTTTTTTTTATACCTTTTCTTTTTAAGGACGAGAAGAAATGATATTCATCCTTTTTAAATATTTTTTCTATTTCTCTTTTTCTTTTAACTTTCTGACTCTGATTCAATTTATCGGCTTTTGTTGCAATTAGATAAACCGGGTGTCCCATGGATCCCAGATATCCCATCAGAGAATCATCTAAATCTGTAATTCCAACTTTGGAATCAATAAGTAAAATAACAACACAGATATTTTCTGAATAGTAAAAATACTCATTTATTATTTTTTTCCAGCGTTCAATCTCTTTTTTTGACCTTTTTGCATAACCATACCCCGGCAAATCGACAAGTACAAAATCGTTGTTAATTTTAAAATAATTAATTTGTCTTGTTTTCCCTGGTTTTTTACTTGTTTCTACAAGCGATTTTTTGCGGGTTATTGCATTTATAAAGGAAGATTTCCCGACATTTGATCTACCGGCAATTACTATCTCAGGTAAACCCGTATCGGGTAACTCATCATAGCCGTTATAGCTGCCGGCATGTTCAATTTTCTTTATTCTCAAGGCCTCTCCATATTATATCAAGCAGAATCTTCTTTTTCAAATTCCAATATGGGGTCTTTATCTTTTTTTACAACATCTTCTGTTATTGTACATTTAACCAGATTCTCATAATCTGGTAATTCATACATAAGATCAACCATTGTTTCTTCCATAATCGATCTTAATCCTCTTGCTCCCAGATTTCTCTTAATAGCTACTTCTGCGATTGCTTCCAGTGCTTCTTTTTCAAACACAAGTTCCACATCTTCAATATCAAAAAACTTCTGATACTGCTTCACAAGCGAGTTTTTTGGTTCCAGAAGTATTTCAACGAGATCTTTTTGACTTAATTCTTTTAAAACAGTTAAAACCGGTATCCTGCCAACAAGTTCAGGAATAAGTCCGAATTTAATCAAATCATCAGCTTCAACTTCCGAAAGAATCTCAAAGTCCTCAATTTTTTTATTCTTGCTCTGGTCGCTGAAAAATCCTACAACATTTCTGCCTTTTCTTTTTGCAATAATATTTTCCAGACTGTTAAAAGCTCCACCGCATATAAACAGAATATTGGTTGTATCAACAGTAATGTATTTTTGATGTGGATGTTTTCTTCCACCCTGGGGTGGGACATTAGCCTCTGTTCCTTCAATGATTTTTAATAAAGCCTGCTGGACTCCTTCTCCCGAAACATCCCGTGTAATAGACGGATTTTCTGATCTTCTGCTAATTTTATCAAGTTCATCAATATAAATTATCCCCTTTTGTGCTGTATCAACATCAAAATCAGCTTCCCTTAACAATCTTAACAGAATGTTTTCCACATCCTCCCCTACATAACCTGCTTCGGTCAAAGTAGTGGCATCAGCTATTGCAAAAGGTACATCAAGTATCCTCGCAAGAGTGCGTGCCAGAAGCGTTTTTCCGCTTCCGGTAGGACCTATTAAAAGAATGTTGCTCTTTTCAAGTTCTATGTCTTCATCTTCAAGATATTCATTGTGTTTGACTCTTTTATAATGATTATAAACAGCCACAGATAAATTTTTCTTTGCTTTTTCCTGTCCAACTACATATTGATCCAACTTTTCCTTGATTTCTTTAGGCTTCATTAAATAATTAACTTCATCTTTTGTTTTTTCCTTGAGCAGCTCTTCGGTATTCAGTTCATCAAGCTCCGACATAAGATAGTTAAATTCCTGTATGCAGGAATCACAAATATAAATACTTGATTCTATTTTGGATCTAAATAATCGATTTACTTCTTTATAATCTGTTCCGCAAAAGGAACATTTAATTTCTTCATCTTTTCCCATTAATAACACCTCATCGTGCAGTTATAATTTCATCAATTATACCGTAATCTTTTGCCTCTTCAGGTTCCATAAAAAAGTCTCTATCCGTATCTTTGCTGATTTTATCCAAATCCTGTCCTGTATGATTTGCCAGTATTTTATTTATCTGTTCTCTTGTTTTAACAATCTCTTCTGCGTGTATTTTTATATCTGCAGCCTGTCCCTCTACTCCGCCAAGAGGTTGATGAATCATAATTTTAGAATTGGGCAGTGCAAATCTTTTCTTTTCATTTCCTGCAGCAAGAAGCAATGCTCCCATACTTGCTGCCTGTCCCACACATATTGTGGTTATTTTTGACTGAACTATCTGCATCGTATCATAAATAGCCAAACCGGCCGTAACGGATCCTCCAGGTGAGTTTATATAAAGATTAATCTCCTTTTCAGGATCCTGGGATTCCAGAAACAGCAGCTGTGCTATAACTGCATTGGCAACCTGAGTGTTTATTACTGATCCTATAAATATAATCCTGTCTTTTAACAATCTGGAATATATATCATAAGATCTTTCCCCCTTGCTCGTTTCCTCTATAACAATTGGAGTCAAATTCATTTTGGTTTCTTTCTTATTTTTTTCACTCATCAGAATCCTCCTTTGAATCCTCAGTATTTGTTTCTTTTGTTTCTTTTTTTTCTTCTTCTTTTTTATTTTCTTTTTCATCTTTATTATTTATCAAATCTATCATTTTATCAATGACCTTTTTTTCCCATGTGGAATAAGCAATTTGCTCAAGCATTCCATTTTCCTTCAGCATTTCCGTAGCTTTCTTTTTGTCTCCCCCAAAATACTGTGCATACTGTTCAATGTATTTATCAACCTCATCTGAAGCATTAATATCATATTTGCCGGCAACATTTCTTAAAAGATAATAGCTTTTTAAAGATTTTTCAACTTTCTTTTTAGCTTCTTTTTTATCGGCATCTTCATTATTTTCCATATAATTATCTATTTCTTCATCGTAAACATTTCCGGGTAATTCAAAATCATTATTTTTTTCAAGCACCCTGTCAAACACTTCTTCCCGAAGTTCATTTTTTGCTTTTTCTTCTTTTGTGTTTTTTAATTCTTCTTTGGTTTTCTCTTTTAATTCTTCAACATTTTCATATTCTGATATCTCCTGAACGAGCTCATCTGTTAATTCAGGATAAACTTTTTCCACGATTTTGTTAATTTTTACCTTAAAATAAGTTTGTTTGCCGGCCAGATTTTCTGCATTGTAATCCTCAGGAAATTTTACATTCACAGTATCTTCATCGTTTTTTTTCATTCCTATTAGAGCTTTCTCCAGATCCTCTAAAAATGAATTTTTTCCCACTTCAATTAACTGTCCTTCTGCAGATCCTCCTTCGATTTTTTCATCGGTTTCCTTTAAATAACCTTCAAAATCGATATTTACAAAATCTCCTTCTTCAATTTCCTTTTCTTCATCATCAATTTCCTTATATTCCACTTTTCTTTCCAGCAACTGATCAATTTTCTCTTTTACTTCTTCTTTTTCAACCTCTTCGACATCATAATCCGCTTCAATTCCTTCCAAATCCAAATCCTCTATTTGGGGTTCAGAATAAGCAACTAACTTTAATTTCAGAGTTTCATTAATATCGAAATCTTCAACCTTTGGTTCCCCGGCCGGAGTAAAATCTTTTTGTTTAAATGCTTCCTGTACAATTTGGGGAAGTAAATCATTTGCAATTTCTTCTTTTATCTGGTCTCCAAACCTTTTTTCAACAATTTTTTGGGGGACCTTTCCTTTTCGGAATCCTTTCAGATCGATATTATTTTTATAATAATTCAATCTGTTATTGTATTTATTCTTAAAATCTTTCTTTGCAAGTTTAATATCAAATTCAAAGCCTAACCTATCGAGTTTTTTGGTTTCAACCTTTATATTCATAAATTCCTCCTTAAAAATTTTTTGAAAATTTAAGATAAATTGATACGAGAGGAGGGATTCGAACCCACACGCCGCTAGGGGCACTAGATCCTAAATCTAGCGCGTCTGCCAGTTCCGCCACTCTCGCTTCCTTCGGTATAATATCTAAAATTATAGAATTGTCAAGAAAATTTAGTCCAAAATCTGGAAAATTTATTTCATAAATACTTATTTTAGTAAATGTACTTTTCAATTATCTTTTTATACCCTCCACTGTTTTTTAATTTTTCCAGGGCCTTTTTGCATTTTTCTACAATTTCATCTGAAGTATCCCGACTTAAAGCCATATATAATCCATTTGATAAATCTTCAATTTTAAAGCTTTTTTCTATTTTATTTCTATCAATATTCCTTTTCTTTAATCTATAATTCATACTGATATTATCATTGAGCATAACATCCACTCTTTTGGAGGTGAGTTTAAGAATATTTTTCCAATCATTATCCGCATATTCAATATTTTCTTTTAATCCCTTTTCTATTAAATACTGCGCCCTTATGTCATCTTTAACTGCCCCTATTGTATATTTAGATAAATCAGAAAGTCCATCAATTGTTATATTCCTGTTTTTTAAACTGTAAACAAATACATTAAATGGAGCTATTTTTCCAACCCAATTAAATTTTTTTATTCGCTTTTCAGTTTTAGCAATGGAGTAAATCAAAACATTTTTCTTGTATAGTGCTATTTTATAAATCCTCGGCCAGGGCTTCATTTCAATTTTTGAATATTTCAACCCGGCTCTTTTTAGAACCTCTTTTACAACTTCTGTACTTAACCCAATAATTTCTTTTTCTTCCCTGTAATTATAGGGCGGATAATTATCTGTAACAACTCTTATTGATCGGGAATGGATTAATGATATAAAAATCAGTATGCTTAAAAATATCAATATTTTTCTCATATTAGACACCTTATTAAGTATATAAAAATATAACCCAGAATCAAGCTAATTTGTCCTTGCTGAGTATCTCCTGTTATATTTTTCAGGATTCAATCCCTCTGCGTGCCTCAACACCCCTGCTGTAATAATGTTTTACTTCGTTCATTTCTGTTACAAGATCTGCAAACTCCCTGAGTTTTTCAGGAGCTTTTCTTCCCGTCACAATAATTTCCTGATTTTTCTTTTTTAATTTTAATAGCTCGATTAAATCCTCTGTTTTAAATAAATCAAAATATATTGCAATAGTGGCTTCATCAAGAATGATTACATCAAAATTATCTTCCAGAATAATTTCTTTAATCCTTCTTAAACCTTTTTGTGCCTTTCGGATATCTTCTTCTGAAGGCTCATCAGTAATAAAACAACCGGTTCCATACTGTTCAATTTTGATGTTATCGCTCAGGTATTTTGAAATGGCACGGGTTTCAGAATATTTCATGCCTTTAACAAACTGGCCTATAAATACCCTATAACCTGCCCCCACTGCTCTTAAGGAAAGCCCAAGCGCCGCTGTAGTCTTTCCCTTTCCATCTCCCGTATAAACCTGAATATAACCCCTATCTTTCATTTTTACTCCTTTCTAATCCCGATATAAGCAAGATGCCTCTTAGAAGTATTATCTCTTCTATAACTGAAATAATTTTCATTACATATTGTACATTTATCATGAATTTTAATACTGGATATTCCATTTTCTTCAGCTATTTTTCTGTTGGATACAGCAAGGTCAAGATAAAATTTATTCTTCCTTTTTTCAAAAAACAAATGTGATCTTTTTTTATATTTAGTGTAAAAATCTCTGCTAACTTCATAACAGCATTTTCTTGCTGAAGGAGAAATTTCCACATTTAAGTTTTTTTCATCTATTCCTTTTTTGGAAAATATCTTCAAACCCTCAAGTAAAATTTTTTTTACTGTTCCCTTCCAGCCGGAATGAAGTATCATAATATAATTTATA
This sequence comes from Candidatus Mcinerneyibacterium aminivorans, assembly GCA_008086245.1. Taxonomy (GTDB): domain Bacteria; phylum Macinerneyibacteriota; class Macinerneyibacteria; order Macinerneyibacteriales; family Macinerneyibacteriaceae; genus Macinerneyibacterium; species Macinerneyibacterium aminivorans. The sequence goes on along the minus strand of VSIX01000012.1, from coordinate 47,269 downwards.
TTATCATCCCATAAATAGATAGCATTACAATCGGCAACCCTTACAGTAAGTAATAAATTAACCTTATCTGTATATAGACCATCAGCTTCCCCGATATATCCTATCCTATCAGCATATATGATTTCTTTACCGTGTATTTGTTTCAGATAAGCAGACTCAGGGAATTTGGTTTTTATCTTATCTATACTGCTAAAATTTCTATCAGTAAATCCTTTAATTAATTTTTTTTTCATCTATTAATTTTCATATTTTGGCCAGCAGCAATTTTTATATTTTCTTCCGCTTCCACAGGGACATGGATCATTTCTACCCACATCTTTATCTTTCTTAACCGGTTCCTGCTTGACATCTTTATCATCATTTCCAGATGTTATATATATTAAATTATCCGTCTCATCCTCGGGAACTTCACTTTCTTTCTCAACAACCATGTGAAAGAGGTCTCTCACGATGCTTTTTTCAATATCTTCATTCAGCTGCTTAAACATCTCAAAAGATTCTCTCTTATATTCTATTAATGGATCCTTTTGAGCATAAGCTCTTAAATTTATACCTTCTTTTAAATCATCCATCGCATAAAGATGTTCTCTCCAGTGATTGTCATAATTTCGCAGCATTATTACTCTTTCGAGCTCTATTAAAAGGTCCTCTCCCATAAGCTCTCTTCTTTTTTCATATAACTTTTGCACTGCTTCATTGATATTTTCTAAAAGATCCTCTTTACCATCAATTTTTTCTGGATCGAAATCTATATCTAAAGTAAAATATTCAAATATATATTCACTCAACCCCTGGAAATCCCAATCGAACTTTCTCATACTTTCATCGCAATAAGTATCTATACCTATCTCAATTACTTCCTTAATCATTTTCTCTATTTCCTTCTTCAGAACATCTTTAAAAACCAATTTAATTGAATTATTATCATTATATTTTATTAAATTGTATTTCTGTAGCAAATTAATAACAATTTTTTCAAATCTGTCGTTATTTCTAACATATTCTTTCAGTTTTTTTAAACTTTCAAATTCCAAATTGTTTTCTAAATGATCAAAAAATTCTTTTATATAGGCGGTTTCAAGAATAAAATTTCTGTTATCATATATAACAGATCTCTGTTTATTTATTACATCATCATACTCTAATGTATGCTTTCTTATTTCGAAATTTCTCTGTTCAACTTTTTGCTGTGCTTTTTCTATCTGCCTTGATAACAAAGGATGTTGAATAGCCTGCCCCTCTTCCATATTTACCCTTTCGAGCAAACCAATAATCTTATCAGATCCAAACAGTCTCATCAGCTTATCTTCAAGGGATACAAAAAACCTTGAAGCCCCAGGGTCTCCCTGACGACCGCTTCTTCCCCTCAGCTGTCTATCGATCCTTCTACTTTCATGACGCTGGGTTCCTATCACATATAATCCACAGGGCATATCTTCTTTACATTCCTCTATATCAATTTCATCTGGAGCTTCCCTGTCATTTTTTATATAGCATTCATCACAGTATCTAACACTTTCCCCCAGTTTAATATCTGTTCCTCTACCGGCCATATTGGTTGCTATTGTAACTGATTTTTTCTGTCCCGCCTGGGCTACAATTTCCGCTTCTTTTGCATGATTTTTAGCATTTAACACGGATGCTGTTATCCCTCTTCTTTTTAACATTCTCGCAAGAAGTTCAGAATCCTCCACCGAAATTGTTCCAACAAGTACCGGAATTCCCCGTTTATAGGATCGGATGATCTCTTCAATCACCGCATCAAACTTTTCCTTTTTACTTTTGTAAATAACATCTTCATAATCTATTCTTCTTACGGGCTCATTTGTCGGTATAACAGCAACATCCATGTCATAAATCTCTTTAAATTCTCCTTCTTCCGTTACAGCTGTTCCGGTCATACCTGAAATTTTATTATAGAGTCTAAAGAAATTCTGAAGAGTTATTGTAGCAAAGGTTTGGGTTTCACCCTCAATTTTAACTTCCTCTTTAGCTTCAAGAGCTTCATGCAATCCTTCGCTAAATCTTCTACCGGGCATCAGTCTACCTGTATATTCATCAACTATTTGAACTTTATTATCCTTAACCACATAATCCACATCTCTTCTAAACAAGGAATAAGCTTTTAAAAGCTGAGAAATCGAATGAAGTATCTCGCTTTTTTCAGCATACTCCTTTTGTGCATTTCTTTTTTGTTTCTCTTTTTCTTTTTCAGAAATATCCTTTTCATCAATATCAGCGAGTTTTTCCCCTATATCTTCAAGCCTGAAAAGCTCCGGGTTTTCTGGCGATAGAAGCTCTCTTCCTTTATCGGTTAAGTCAGCCACATTTTTCTTTTCCTCTATAGTATAATAAAGCTGTTCATCGATTAAATGCATCTGTTTTTCTCTCATATATCTATTTTCAATATCTTTTATTAATTTTTTTATTTTGGGGTCCTGCTTTAATTTCATTAATTGTTTGTGTTTTGGTAAACCCCGATGGGCGATTAAAAATAATCTTCCAGCCTCTTCTTCTTTTCCTTCATCAAACTTTTTCTTTCCTTCTTTTACCAGATTAGAAACATAATCTCTTTGCGTTCTGACAAGTTTTCTTACTTTTGGATTATAATTTCTGTAATACCCCTTATCCTTAGTTTCTACCGGTCCTGAAATTATTAAAGGGGTTCTTGCTTCATCAATTAATATAGAATCGACCTCATCAATAATAACAAAATCTCTATATTTCTGTACCTGTTCTCTTACACTACCCACCATATTATCACGTAAATAATCAAAACCAAACTGGCTGTTTGTTCCATAAACTATATCATGATTATAAACCTCTTTACGCTTGGAGGTATCCATTTCTCCCTGTAGTGCATTAACCGATACCCCAAGAGTGTTATATAAAACACTCATCCACTGGCTGTCTCTTCTTGCAAGATAGTCATTTACTGTAACAATATGAACATTGCCGCGTAAAGAATTCAAATATGCCGGCATTGTTGCAACAAGTGTTTTTCCTTCTCCTGTTGCCATTTCAGCAATATTTCCATTATGAATAACTATTGCTCCATATAGCTGTACATCATATGGAACCATATACCATTTTTCTTCATTTCCGGTGTAACGGCTTATAATGTCATTATCTACAAGATACTTACAGGTACGCTTAACCAGCCCAAATGCTTCACACATCAGATCATCTTCAGTTTCACCTTCATCCAATCTATTCCTAAACTCTTCTGTTTTTTCTTTAATTTGTTCTTCAGTACTGATATTTTCAAGATAGTATTCATACCACTCATTGATTTTATCCACTGTAGGCTGCATCTTTTTTATCATTCTTTCCTGATGACTACCAAAAATCTTTTTTAAAAATTCAAACATTAATTATTTCACCTCTTCTGTAATATACTTAATGGATTAATAACTTCTCCATTTATTCTAACTTCAAAATGCAAATGCTCCCCGGTAACTCTACCTGAACTTCCTATAAAACCGATCAAATCACCTTTTTTAATCCTCTGTCCCGTTTTTACCGCGAAACTATTTAAATGTGCGTATCTGGATGTTAAATATCTGGAATGTTTCAAAATAATCAAATTTCCATACTGACTAACAGTTCCAGCCCACTGAACATATCCGGACTCAGCTGCAAATATCGGTTCACCTATGGAACCCCTAAAATCCACACCTCTATGGGTTACATAATAACCATTCAAGGGATCCCATCTTTTCCCAAAATAGGAACTTATTAAGGGATTATCAACGGGATATGCAAATCTAAAACCCTGCTTGTATATATAAGTATCCAGAATGTAATTTTGTTCCTTACTTAAAATCCAGTCATAAGAATTCATTTCTTTTTTTATATTTTGACTTATATCATTGAAAATATCGAGCCGGCCCTCATCCAGCATCTTTTTTATTAGCTCTTCATTAACTATTTCTTCATTTTTAATTCCACCCATGGGCTTATCCAGATTGTACAATCTGGATACATACGATATTTCATTTTTTATTTTTTCTATTTTATCTGTGGTGTTTTTCTTCCAGTAAGCAAAGTCGAATTTAGCCTCCCTCAATTTATTATACAGGATGTCATTTTTTTTCTTCAATTCTAGATTCTGCTTCAAAACGGTATTATATTCCTGCTTAATAGGTTTATATTTTTCAAGCACTGAAATATAATTAAATATTAATAATGATGACAGAAATATTATAAGAGATACCACTATTGAAACCAATGTTGCCCAAAATCTAAACTTTTTTCTGGAAAATTTATATCTTTTAATATCCTCACAATCTTCGGAAACAAAAAGAATGTGATATTTTTTTTTATCTTCCATAAAACTGCGAAACTCTCCTGAGTATTTTATTATCCTCGGTTAGTAAATATTTCATTGGGTTTTCCACCTTGCCATTTTTTAAAATTTCATAATGAAGATGAGGTGCACTGCTTCTTCCGGTATTACCCAGCGTTCCCAGTTTATCATCTTTTTTTACAAACCTACCCTTTTTTACCAATATTTTATCTAAATGTCCATATCTTGTTTCATAACCAAAGCCATGCTCAATTACAACAGTTTTTCCATATTCTCCCAGCCAGCCGGCAAATTTTACATAACCCTGTGCCGGTGCTTTTACAGGAGTTCCGGGAATATTTGTTATGTCAAGGCCCGTATGAAACTCTCTTTTTTTTGCAAACGGAGATTCTCTCCACCCAAATTGTGATGATATCCAGCCCTCTATCGGCCATTTTAACGGAACCCTTTCCCATTTAACAGTACTTTTTTCCATTTTATCAATAATTTTGTAAAAATTATTTTTTAATACTTCCATTTTCACTTCAACCTGGGAAAATGCTACTTCCAGGTTATTATCTATCTGCCCAACATTCTCTCTTTCAATTTTTTCAAGGGACCTGCCACCTATATGCATGTTAGATTGTTTCTCAAAAGCCGGAGGTAAAGAATTTAATATCAGAACATTATCACAGATTTCCTGTAATTTAGAGAGTTTTTTATCATAATTTTTTATCTTTTTATTGTATTCTTCATAGTTTTGAACAAGTTCCTGGTTTTGATTTTTATATACGGATAATTTTGTAACTAAATACTGTTTTTTTACTCCCCTGAAAAAATATAAAAAGATAAACACAAAAACAATTATAATTCCGACTAAAATAAACCACAAATATTTTACCGGAACATTAAAGCTATAAATCTTGCGGTTTGAAGGAGAAACAATTTTAAACTTAAAATCCTTCATTCTTTTCTCCTAATCTCATTTTTATAAATATTATTTGTAATTGAAATATTCCCTTCATTATTATAAACCATTAAATCTTTCCTTAGCTGCTGTAAATCTCCTCCTTTATCTGAGAAAATTTCAAGGATTTGCTTTACATAATTTTGAGTTTCACGGTAGGGAGGAATACCGCCGTATTTTTTTACAACATATGGTCCGGCATTATAAGCTGCAAGGGCTAATCTAACATTTTGATTAAATTTATCAAACAAATATCTAAAATATTCGATACCGGCTCTTAAATTTTCCCTTACATTGTAAATATTATCAACATCATACATGGCTGCTGTCTCCGGCATTAATTGCATTAAACCTTTTGCCCCTTTGTGAGATACTGCAGTAGGATTAAAATTAGATTCCACCTCGATGATCGATTCAACGAGTAAATGATTAATATTCTTCTTCATGCAGATCTCCCTTAAAACATTTTTAATGTTAGACACCTGCAATGTATTTTCATTTTTATAATTAATATTTTTATTTGTTATACTAATATTATTCTGCTTTTGCTTCTTATCCTGTTTTATTATAAGAACTTCACCATATAATAAGACAGTAAATAAGTATAAGATTAACAAAAACGGAATAAATTTTTGCTTACTCATTATCATCCAAACTCACCGGTTTTAAATTGTACAGATTTGTTTCAAATTCCTTAAGAACACCATTTAAATCCCCTACAAAAAGACTTGATTTGTACTGTTCGGATGAGGAGTGAATCTTTCCACTCATTTCACCCTTCCACACAAGTGCCCCATCGTCCTTTTTTAAGGCATAAACAAAACCATCATAGCTTGTTATATAAACAACACCATCATAAAATTCCGGTTTTGAACGAATAGGGCCCTTTGTATTATATTTCCAGACACTTTCACCCGTTTCTGCTTTAACTTTATAAAACATACCGGCTTCGTTGCCAAAATACACAAACTCTTTATCGACACCGATTTTGCTGGCAACTTCCTTATCCGTACCGAAACTCCACAGTATTTCACCACTATCTACCTCAAGACAGTACAAATTGTTATCACTGACTCCTATATATACTTTATTGTTTAAAACGGCAGGTGATGAATAAATTTGGTTTGCAAAAGTTCTCTTCCACTTTATTTTTCCACTTTCAGTATCAATTGCATAAAAATTATTATCAAGAGAGCCCACCATAAGAAGATTGTTTTTTAGCACCGGAGAGCTCCAGACAATATTCTGAGTTAATACCCTCCAGTTTAACTTTCCGGTTTCTTTATTTAAACTATATATAAACCCATCGTTTGATCCAAAATAAACAGCTTTTTTATCAGCAGACGCAGAAGATATAATTCTTTGATTGCTACCAAATTTCCATACTATTTCACCGTTTTTTAGAGATAACTTGTAGAAGAATCCCTTATAGGTACCAACATACAGCCCGGAATTATCGATAAAGGGAGTGGCAGCAATTTTATATGCCATATATTTTTTCCATTTCATTTGTTTGCTGTCAATATCAATTGCATAAATATATTTATCTTTAGAGCAGACATAAAGGGTATCCCTAAATACAACAGGTGAAGATGTCAAATCTTTTTCAAACTCCCTGCTCCACTTAACCTTGGACATCAAAGGAATATTCATTTTATTCTTAACTAAAACTTCCGTTTGTTTTTGTTCGGTTTTGGGCGGGGTAGATTCAGTTTTTTTGTTCTGTTTTTTTCTTTCGAATAATCCCGTTAGAAATTTTTGATTATTGGCAACAAAATTAAAAATAAAGAATGCAGCCAGAATAATTAAAACGGCAAAAATTATTGGTTTGGCTTTAAAGCGGCTTAAAACCTTGCTTAGATTATTAACCTTTATAGTCATTACTATTAAATTTTCATTATCAGTTTTTTCAAATGCAGCATTTAAAAGTTCTTTAGAAGAAATTTTTTCCTTGTACTCGCAAAGAATATCTTTAATTTCCCTTTTTTGCAAAACCTCTGATATTTCTCTTGAAAAAGCGGCTATTCGGTCCGAACTAAAAATTAAATGATCCCCAAGATAATATCCGGCTTCCTTTTCAACAAAATCATGTTGATAATTTGATAGTTTTCTCAACTGCTCATTTCTCATAAGGTAAACATCTATCTCTTCGGTATAAACATAATAAATTTTTCTCCCGTAAAAAACACCTATAAAAAAATCCCCAATAATATCATTTTCAGCAATAGCCTTTTTCAAAGACAGTCTCACATTTTTGCTTTCTTTTATATATTTTCTGTAGCTGTCCGAAACTTTCTGCATTATATCAACCTGATTGTGTGTTTGAGTTATAAAAGAAAAAATTGATCCGTATCTTTTATATCTTTTTTTTGTTCTGGATGGATATGAATAAAAATGTTTTTGCCCTATTTCTTCTTTAAAAGTCGTCGATTCACCGACCAGGAATGGAAAATCTTTCATGAACGCCTCCCCTAACAAGGTAATTATATATTAAATATAATTTTATATCAAGATTTTTTAGTCTTTATAAGACTAATTAAAAGTTGACAGGCTGGCCAGTTAGATATAAAATCAATCTTGTATAAATCTTTAAATCATTTTAAGTTTTAAAGGTTATTTTTTTAATTTAAGGGGAACCGAATGAAGAGAAGAGTTAGGATCTTGCATCCAAACAAAAAAGATATTTATAAAGAGTTAGAAAAAATAGATGTGGATAAATACGCTCTGGATATTTTCAACAATAAAAGCAAAATAAATTTAATTAAAATTAAAAATTTAAAAATAGAAGAGGCAAACATATTAAAGCAGGATGCCCTTTCGGTTGGTGCAGATACAGCAATTCCAAGAAGTTCAATTTCGGGCAACCCAAACATAACCGATGTAATACTTTTTGCTACTAACAGAGAACTTGAAAAACTAAAGGTAAAATTGAAGAAACAACCCTTTAGCCTGGATAACCTATATTCAGAAATAGAATTTGCATTAAAGGACAATCCAAAATATTTTGAATTTAACAACAAAAAATTATCTCTTAAAAAACCCAAAATTATGGGAATTCTCAATATAACGCCGGATTCTTTTTACGATGGAGGGAAATATTCAAAAGAAGAGCAAATAAAAAATAGAGTTAAAAATATGATTGACGAGGGCGTTGATATTATTGATTTGGGGGCAGAATCAACCAGACCCGGTAGTGAAAGAGTCGCTCTCCATGAAGAATTGGAAAGACTGCTGCCGGCTGTAGAAATTATTAAAAATATAAACGGAGATATCCCCCTTTCAATAGATACCTATAAAAGCAAAGTGGCAGAAAAAATGCTAAGAGCCGGAGCAGATATCATAAATGATATTTCAGGATTTACATTTGATGAAAATATGCCGGAAGTTGTTTCCAAATATAATGCAGGCATAATAATAATGCATATAAAGGGAACACCTAAAAACATGCAAAAAAATCCTTATTATGAAGATGTTATAGAAGAAATCTATGATTACTTTATACATAAGATTAATATTGCAGAAAAAAATGGAATAGGTCATTCACATATAGCAGTTGACCCCGGTATAGGCTTCGGTAAAAGATTGGAAGATAATCTCGAAATTATTCGAAGACTAAAAGAATTCAAATCACTTGGTTTTCCATTGCTAATGGGTCTTTCCAGAAAATCTTTTTTGAAACCTCTGACTGGAAGAAAAGTAGATAGAAGATTGGCAGGCACTATAGCTGCTAATACTATTTCTCTTTTAAATGGAGCTAATATACTAAGAGTTCATGATATTAAAGAAACCAGAGATTTGATTAATACCTTTGAGGGAATAAATTATGAAAATTAAATTAAAAAGCAACATTTTGAGACTATCACTGTTAGCTATATTTATAATATTTATCCTCATTGGCCTATTTGCCGATGAGCTAGTAAGCATATTAAATAATGCAACATTTATATGTTTATCATGTATAGGAATTGGTTAATTGTTAAGTTATGAAAAAATTTTTCACAAAATTAAAATCTAATTTTGTACATCAAATTTTTTTTGCAGTATTATTAAACCCTTTAATTTATAACTTTTTCAAGGGGAAAATTTATCAGGGTGAACTTAAACAATACTGTTTGCCAGTTTTAAATTGTTACTCCTGCCCTGCAGCCGTTACTGCCTGTCCAATAGGTAGTTTTCAGCATATGCTTTCAAACTTCAAATACCATTTTTCATTCTGGATAGCTGGAATTTTCGGAGTTGTAGGAATCACAGCTGGAAGCTGGTTTTGCGGACACGCCTGCCCCTTTGGTCTTTTCCAGGATTTGTTAAATAAGCTAAGTAATAAAAATTTTACCATGCCGCGTATTTTAAGATATATTAAATACCCGGCTCTAATTTTTCTGGTAATATTACTTCCTCTTCTGATAAAGAAACCAACATTTTGCTCTTATCTCTGCCCTGCAGGCACCCTTCAGGCGGGTTTAACCCTTGTATGGTTTAATTCATTTAATCTTGGGTTTTTATATTTCTGGAAAATATCGCTGCTGGCCCTATTTACATTTTCTTCGATTGCATATAAAAGACCCTTTTGCAACACATCCTGTCCTATAGGGCTTGTAATGGGATGGTTTAATAAAATAAGCATTTATCAGTTAGAAGTCGATAATAGCAAATGTATTGAATGTGATATATGCAGGGAAGTTTGTCCTGCTGACATATATATCTACAAAAATCCCAAAAATACCGAATGTGTAAGATGCAATAAATGTATTGAGGTTTGTCCTACAAATGCAATTAAATTAGAAAACAAACTGCTTTATAAAAAAGGAGATGATTATGCAAAAAGCAATTAAAATATTGTCTATAATACTGCTTTTGTTATTTACAAGTTTTTCTTTACTGGCAGAAATGGATAGTTTTAATTATGCTGAAAAACTATACAACGATGAATTTTACGATCTAGCTGTAGAAGAATATAAAAACTTTATTGATAATAACCCCCAGGATGAGAGAGCGGATAAAGCCTACTATAAGCTTCTACATTCCTATTTAAAACTTGAAAATTACAAAAAAATTATTTACAACTCCACAAAGTTTTTACAGCAATATAATGAAAGCGGATACAGGGGGGATGTTCTTTATTTTCTGGCTAAATCTTACTATGAAGAGGGACTGCTTGATAAATCAGAAAAAATGCTGAAAAGAATAAAAAAATATAACAAGGACAGCAACTTTTATGTGGATTCAATTTATCTTTTAACCAAGATTAATAAAAATAATGATAATCTTCAAAATTACGAACAAAATTTAAAATACTTATTAAATTTATCCCCCGGAAAAGATTTTCTAAAAAAAATATATAAGGAACTAGTTTATCTATACTACAAAAAAAACAAATACAATGAAAGTATTAGCTATCTCAATCAGCTTAAAGAGGAAGATCTGGAAAACGGAGAATGGCTATGGTTGAAAAGTGATATTTACTTCCAGATGTCCGATTATAACAAATCTCTTAACAACCTTAACACCCTTATTAATAGATATTCAGATACAAAGTATTATCTTTATGCATTAAAAAGAAGGGGAGATATATATTTTATAAGGAAAAATTACAATTTAGCTCTAAAAAATTATCAAATTATTCTGGATAAAAACCCCAATAATAAATATGCAGATGATGCCTTAAAAAGTATGATTGATATTCATGACCAGTTAAATAATAATAATAAAGCTGTTGAAAACATGAAATACTTTATTAAAGCTTATCCCAACAGCAAACACATGGATTATATTTTAAATCTAATTATAAAGCATTATAAAGATATAGACGATGTGGAAAATACTATAAAATATTACAATAATTATCTGGAATATATTGATTCAGAAGAAAAATATATAACCATACTTCTGGATAAAGTTGAATTTTTAAATTCTAACAATTTATATAAAAAATCCATTAACAGCCTAATAGACTTTGTTCAATCTCATGGGAAATCCAAATTGGTTCCTTATATTACCTATGAAATCGGTCTTCTATATGGAGAAAAATTAAAAGATTATGATAGAGCAATAACTACTCTAACCCAAATATTAAATGACAAAGATTATGGAGACAAGGCCTACTATAAAATTGGAATTTATTATGAAAAGCAGGATAGAATACAGAAAGCCATTTCAACTTATAAGAAGCTGCTATCAAAATATAATTTTTCCTCATTCACTTCAAAGGCTAAAAATAGAATTAAGTATCTGGAAAAATATATTTTGACCGACACATCAGATGCAATTAAAAAGTTCAACAACCTGATTAATGAAATAAAAGAACATAAAGAAATAAATATTGATAAAAAAAGAGCAGACATTTTCTTCTATCTAAAAGATTTTGAACAGGCCTTTAAGTATTATTCAAATGCAGATGTGAAGAATAAAAATTATTTTAAATCTTATATTTATAAAAACTTAAAATCAAATAGCTCCAAAAGCGCAATCCATGAATTTATCAACAAAAACATTGGCACCGGTGAAAGTACTCTTAATGAGCTTTATAAGGATGTATTGATATTCTACAAGATTACCAATAATATTGAACCTGCTGATTTTAAATTTTATTTTGACACATTTAAAACCAGTGACAATGAAGTAATACTTTCATATATTGATTATCTGATAAGCAACAATTATTACGGGGAAATTCTGAAATTTAATCCTCCCAAAGAAATATCGCAGTCAAATAAAACATATCTTTCTGCTTTGAAATTTTATTATAATGAAAATTATGGGGAGGCAAAAAGCAAGTTTAAAAAATTGCTAAATGAAAATTTTTCAAATAGCGAAAATGTATATTTTTACCTTGCAAAAATTTCCTACATTACCCAGAATTTAGATCAAAGCAAAGAATATGTGGTTAAAATTAAAAATGATCTAGATTTAAAAATTAAAGCAAGCATTCTTTTGAGCAAAATATACTACCAAAAGAATATGTATGAAGATGCAGTATTTAACATCTATAATGTTTTGCAGAGGAAGAATAAATATTACAGCGACTATGAAGTTATGTCAATTTATCTTGATGCCTTGAAGAAAACCAATCAGTCAAATCTTATAAGAATCACCCTGAACAAAATGGGTAATGATAATGAAAAATTAAAAGCTCTTAAAGGGGTTAACTACATCGAAATAGGCAATACCCAAAAAGGTGAAGCGCTATTAAAAAACATTAGCGGGACCGAAGGCAAAACCAAACTTTATGAATACTATAAGAAAAATAAAATGTGGGATGAAATAATTGAGTATTTTAACAAAAACGAACCTTATGATGTAAGCCGCTTAATTATTTCCTATCTAAAAAAGGAAAACATAAAAAGAGCCTCGGGGCTTTATAATACTTACAGCAGAAATCTAAACCAGTATGAGGCTGAAATTCTATACTATTTTGGAGAGTATTATTACAAATCACAGAAGGATTTCGATAAAGCACAAAATTATTTCAAAAAAATAATCAGCAAATATGATAATACAAGCTGGGTTGATGAAGCACTTTACATGATGGGTAACATTTATAATTCAAAAAATGAACTCGATAAAGCAGAAAGTACCTACCAGCGAATTTTAAATGAATACCCAACAACCAATGTTGTTTCTAAAATTCAGCTATCGCTTGGTGAAATCTATTATAAAAAAGGAAATTTTAAGAAATCAATTGAATATTTTAAAAACTCATACAGCAATTCCAGTGACCTGAATACATATTACAATATAGGTTTAACATACAAAAAGCTAAACCAATTCGATAAGGCAGAAAGAATTTTTAAAAATATTTCTGAAAAAGATCTAAATTCAGAACTTTATTATAACGCCTATATCAATTACGCCTATGTTTTAATAGATCAAAACAAGCTTGATAAAGCTATCGAAACACTGGAAACATTGCTGGATATAGCCCCATTAAAATATAACCTCGAAATACAGTTTCATATTGGAGATTGTTATTTTAAAAAGAGAAAGTATAAAAAGGCTATTAGAGAATATTTAAAAGTAAAATATTATTATAACCAGGAAAACAAATCTAATTTTCAGTGGCTGATTACATCTCTTTTCAAAGCGGGAAAAACCTATGAAATAATGAATGAATTTGAAAAAGCTATAAATTTATACGAGCATATAACGGATATTACTGGGAAAAATACAACATATTATAAAACAGCAGTAAATAGAATTCAGCAGCTAAGCAATTATTGATTGTTGTTGAATGAGGAACTCAGATTGGTATAATTATTATGATAGGATAAAAAGGATTTGGTTTTAAATGCAAAAAAAGCAGTATAAATATGAAATTAGACTTAAAAATACAAAAAATACCACTTATTTGACGGTAAAAATTATAGGAGAAACAGCTGAAGGGTTTAAATGGAGCAACATGCAGGAAAAACTTCACAAGTACATCCATAAACCTTCAACTATAGAACAGGAATACTTTCTAGAGGACCGGGTAGTAGAAAAGATAGGTCTTCTCGATGAAAAAAATCAGGAAATTATAGATCATATACTCAAGTTCGCAAAATGTATTGAAGAAAAATTTATTCTTCATGATCAATATGTTAGAGACCTACTCGAGCTTCTTATCGATTATCCACTTGTTTTTTCCATTGATACTGGAGAACAATACAATATTACGGACAACTACCAGAGAATGAATCTTCAAATAAGAGGTAATCAGAATTATATTACAATTTCTCCAATGGAGGACAAAGATTCCACCCTTTATAAATTTAGGGGAGAAAACTGGTATAAATACGGAAATACAATAGGAAGATTAATATCGGCCTATTCAAAAAATATCTGGAACCAGATTCTTACAGAGGGTAAAACATTTAAAGGCGATGAACTCTACAATTTTGCAAATCATTACAAATCTTACTGGAAAAGATACATCAATCTCAAATGGAGTAAAAGTTTAAGAAGAATCCGAATTCTTGATAACAATCTAAAAATTAAACTTCTGCTGGATTACAAAAATGGCAGCATTAAGGTAAGACCCCTGTACTATTACGGAGATTTCAAATTTCATTACGAAGATATTATTAAAAAGGGACCCTATATTGTTCAATACGAAAATAAAAATCTATTTTTTATTAAAAGAGAACCTAAGAAGGAAAGAAGATTATTTCTTTTCTTTTTTAAATATAGTTTTAAATGGAAAAAAGATTCTTTCGTATTAAAAAATGATAAAAAGATAATTAACTTCTTAACTGAAGGATTCGATAAAATCCCAACAAAATGGAACAAAAAATTAACAATAAATTTTAGAAAAATTAGAATTTTTGATATAACTGTGAAGCCTATCTTTCAGATCAACCTTCAAAAGGATAAAAGTAATTTTTCAATTATTTTGAAAACAAAACTCGAGGAGGACCATGAACTGAACCCCGAAAAATTAAAAAAGACCATTTTAGATGGGAAAAAATACATCAAAGTAAGCGATTTAAAAATTTATAAAATAATTAACCTCGAAGAAGTAAAAAATATTTTTGAAAATTTAAACAGCAGTTTCAAATTTAATTTTCAAAACGATAAAATATATTCCAATAAAATCTATTTCTTACCACATCTTACACAGCAGTTAAGCAAATATGAAAATATTGAAATAAAAGGAGATAATCAATTCAGAAGCATGTATAAAGAAATGATGAATGTAAAAGGGGTAAAAGAAGTCCACATCCCCGGAGATTTAGATGAAAGGCTGAGGGGATACCAGAAAAAAGGATACTACTGGTTAAGGTTTTTACATCGCTACCGGCTTTCCGGTGTTCTGGCAGATGATATGGGACTTGGTAAAACAGTACAGGCAATAACCCTTATAAAAAGTATTGATACAACCAGACCGTCTTTAGTAGTATGCCCCAAATCCCTGATGCACAACTGGTATAAAGAATTTGAAAAATTCACACCTGAAATGGATGTACTGATCATTGAAGGAAACAGATCAAAAAGGCGGGATTTAATAAAGAAATATTATGACAAAGAGTATGATGTCTTCATTACTTCATATTCATTACTAAGAAATGATATAGATCATTATCAAAACAAAACATATTACTTTACCATCCTGGATGAAGCCCAGCATATTAAAAACTACAAGACAAAAAGAGCAAGAAGTGTAAAAAAGCTCGATTCAAACTACCGCTATGTATTAACCGGAACGCCTATGGAAAATTCCCTTATGGAACTCTGGTCAATATTTGATTTCATAATGCCGGGATATCTAGGAAGCTACCGTCAATTCTCAAACTACTACAATAAAGCCATTACTCAGGATAATGATAGACAGGTTCTGGAAGAACTTAATTTGAAAATAAAACCATTTATTTTAAGAAGAACAAAGGGGGAAGTATTAAAAGAACTGCCACCAAAAATTGTTCAGGTAAGTTCAATACCATTAAATCAAAAACAAAATAATTTGTATAATAATATTTTAAATGAAATGAAAAAGAAAATATTTGGCATGGTAGAAAAAAATGGATACAACAAGAGCAGAATGCACATTTTAAGCGCCCTAACCAAGCTGAGACAGCTGTGCAATCATCCAGGTATGATATATCCCGAGTTGAAGGATAAGTTTTTTTTATCTTCAAAAATGGAACTTCTGGACGAAATACTGGCCGAATCAATTGAGGGAGAACATCGAATACTTCTTTTCAGTCAATTTGTAAAAATGCTTCATATTATAAGAAATTATCTCAGAAAACGAAATATCAAGTTTGAATACATGGATGGCAAATCCACCCACAGGCTCGATATTGTAGAAAATTTTAACAACAATGAGGAGATTCCAATTTTTCTTGTTAGCTTAAAAGCGGGAGGAACAGGCCTCAATATTACAGGAGCCGACACTGTTATCCATTTTGACCCCTGGTGGAATCCCATGGTGGAACAGCAGGCTTCAGATAGAGCCCATAGGATCGGACAAACCAAAGTAGTTAATGTATACAAATTTATAACAGAAAATACCGTAGAGGAAAAAATTATGCAGCTTCAGGAAGAAAAGAAAGACCTCTTTGCTTCTCTTGACTTTACTGATCAGAATTTCTTAAAAACCATGGACTGGAACGATTTGAAAATTCTTTTTGAATGAATATAATATAAATAATATTATAAGTAAATAAATTTGGACCAATTAATTATTAAATAAGGGGAGGTATTTATGTATCGTAAACCTCATACAGCAGGAAGTTTCTATCCTGCAGATGCAGACTCAGTTAAAAAATTCATTGAAACCGTGATAAGGAATAATGATATTGAGAAAAAAAAGATAAAGGGAGTAATTCTTCCCCATGCGGGCTGGACTTTCTCCGGGGAAACAGCTCTAAAAACATTGTTAAGAATTCAAAGTATTCAAGATATTGATACCTTTATTATTTTTGGAGCCGTACACACCATGTATCTTTCCAGACCAGTTCTTTTTGATAAGGGTGCATGGGAAACGCCTCTGGGAGATATGAAAGTAGATGAAAATTTAATAGCCAAGTACAATCTGGATGATTATTTTGATTGCTCTTTCGAAAAACATAAGGGAGAACATTCCATAGAGGTACAGCTTCCATTTCTTAAACATCTCAACAATGAAGCTAAAATAGTACCGATATCTATTCCAAATTCAATAAATAAAAAACTGGATAAGTATGTTAATATTTTTAAAAGCATGAAGGAGGAAAACATAATTTTTATTTCCTCAACCGATCTGACCCATTATGGATTTCGATTTGGGTACACACCAAAAGGTACAGATCAAAACGCACTTAGATGGGTTAAACAGGAAAAAGATCCAGGTTTTATAAATCTTATAAAAAATAAAAAATACAAAGAAATAATTAATTATTCCAGTGAACACAATTCAGCCTGCGGTGCAGGAGGAGTAGCTCTAATAACCGGAATATTGAGAAACAAAAAAATAAATCTGGAAGAGTATACAACAAGTGCAGATGAATATCCAAATTCAGGCACAGATTCCTTCGTTACATATGCCGGTATATCTTTTGAAGAAAAATAGAAATTCATGGATCAAAAGTATAACTCATACGGAAAACAAAAAGATTATAAACTCCGATAAGCTTATATCATTTTTAATAATGAAAGTGTGCAGTTAGAGATATATTATGATTGTATATTTGAAAATGATTCCAATGATAATTTCTGGACTATGAAACTAACAAGTAAAGGAAGGAATTACAAAAAGATACTAAAAAATAAAGAGACAACCATAAAAATTGAATCTCTACATACTTTCGAAGATAGCGCCATTGCATTTACCAACAGCAAACCTTTGGGGTTTGAATTTAAATATGACTCTGAAATAGTAGCCTCAGTTGAAGTACTACATAATAATAATGTATGGATAGCAAATTCTCTAAATGATAAAATTAAAACTGCAATTGCAATAGCATCATCAGCATTATTAATTGTTTCATAATAAAATCAAGTTAAAAAAGCTGAAGGTATATTATACCTTCAGCTTTAAAAATAAAACCGGAGTAATAAATTATGGATTTACTATTAGTTCATCGATAGGACGTTTTGGAACATGATGATTATCTTTTTTATCCCGATAATATGTTACATTTCCATCTATAGCATTTTCAAGAATAACTTTTTCAGCAGGTTTACCAAGAGCAAGTACAAGTAAAATTTCATAATCATCTTTTATATCTAAATTTTCTCTTAGCAAGTTTCTGTCTATTGCTCCTAACATGCATCCCCCGTATCCTTTTTCAACCGCTCCGAGTAAAATTGATTGAGCCATTATTCCATGGTCCACTCCAAAAGATTTTCTAATATTTTTATCTCCAAGCAAAATAATATAAGCGGCGGGTCGCTCTCCTTTTTCCGGCCCCTCCCAGTTTTTTAATGAACCCGCCCAGGAAAGTGCCGGAAATATTTTATTATTTGTTTTTTTATCGTTAGCCAGATAAAACTTAATAGGCTGTTTGTTCATTCCGGATGCAGAGCATCTTGCCAATTTAACAAGGTTTTTAAGCGTTTGAAAATCAACTTTCTCATTCTGCTTAAATCTTCTATAACTTCTATTTTTTTTGATCAAATCTTCAATCATTACAACCTCCCTTTCATACAATTAAGAATTTCAATCAAGCCGGCCCATAAGCAAAAGCAAAATTAAGACCTAAAAATAAAAATCTTTTTTTATTACTTCAATTTTTATTATAGTCTACAGCTTGTAAATTTGAAAGATTATTTTTATTAATTCTTTTATCTGTTTTTTGTATCTTTTTTTTAAAAATTTAAATTATCCTAATGTATTATGATATTCTGTTGAATAATTTTTTTCAGCTAACAGAATTCAGAATCCGGATTACAGAAAACAGAAATCCATATTTACCTTGATAAAAAAGCATTATTAATTATAATCATAATATGCGAAAAATTATATGTTTTATAATTCTATTATTTTCAATAACCTGTTTATCGTATTCGATAGAAACATCATTTGGAAAGTTTAAATACTACCCTAAAAACATAAACTGGAAAAAAACCTCTACCGAAAATTTTAATATTTACTATTCCGGGACTGAAAAATCAATGATTCCCGTATTGGCCCAGTTCGCAGAGGATGCGTATAATTTTAATGCAGAAATTTTTAATGATACATTGAAAAACAAATTAAATATAGTTTTATATTCATCCCCTCTATATTTTTCACAGAACCAGATATACCCTTATTTTTTACCACCGAATGTCGCAGGTTTTGCTACATTTAAAAGAGACAGAATAGTTATCCCCTTTAACGGAGATTTGAAGAGATTTCAGGAATTAATATATCACGAAACATCTCATATTTTTCAGTATCATAAATTTCTTAAGAACCCATTAACAGGTATTCTTGCTGAAGAGATTCAGCTTTCTACATGGATATTCGAGGGTCTTTCGGAAAGGGCAGTTTCAGAATTTTCTTCTGATGGATATATGATATTAAAAGATGCAGTCCTAAACGGTTATCTTCACAGTGCTGAATACATGAAAAACAACCAAAATTATGACTACCTAGCATACCAACAATCTCATTCAATGATAAATTATCTTAATGAATATTATTCAGTAAAAAAATTTGATGATTTTCTGAACAGTGTTAACTATACCCTAAATATTGATCGATCACTTCAAAAAGTCTATGATTTTACCTTTGATGAATTTTACATAAAATGGAAAAATTATATAGCTAATAAAATATATAAAAATCAGCAGGGGAAAAAATCAATTATAAATAATAAAAACAGCAAATTAATTAAAAAAAATAATATAATACTTTTTGACAATGAAAATTTTTATATAGAGTACAGTGAAAATAAGCTCTCAAGAAAATCGTTCGAAAATGATAATTATAATGAATTGTTATTTAAATCAACTCCTTTTAAACACTTAATTTACTCCAAAAACATGATTGATATTTCTCAAAATGAACTTTTTCTTGTATTTTCCTACTACAATAATAATAATTATTATGCCGGAATTTACAATTTTGCAACCAAATCTTTAAAAACGATAAAACTTCCCTCCATAACAAATATTGATAAAATTAAGTTTTTTGACCAAAATATCTATATTCTGGGAAGCAAAGGATTAAGCAGTATAATCTATAAAGTAAATCAAAACTACAGAATTTCCACCTATTTCGAGAGTAAGAACAATATTAAGGCATTTTTAATAATAAATGATAATTTGATATATTTTAGTTCATACGGATCAAAAACATATATCCACTTTAACAATAAAATTAAACAAATTAATGGAGAAATAAAAAAAGCTGAAAAATACTCCAGCAATTCAGTGATAATGCTAATAACCCGAAATACCGAAAACTTTTTATCCCATTTGAACTTAAATAACTTCGAAATATATAAATTCATGGATTATAAAGAGCCTATAACTGATTTTAATTTTTCCAAAAACAATCTGATATTAAACATTCTGAACAATAAAACAAACATTACTCTTATAACTTCATTCCCCGAATATCATAATAAAATAAGCACCAGAGACATATACAGGGTTCCAAAAATAGAAGATGATATCACTTATAAAGCTGAAAATATCCAAAGCAGTAAACCCAATCTTATCCCGAGATTCGAAAATTTATTCAGCGGACTATCTATTGAGGAAAACAAGTATCTCAGGCTGTCCATAGGTTCCTCTTTTAACAACATACTCAACGAAAGTATTCTCAACTGGCAGATAGGAACCTTTCTTAAAAAAGATACTAAAATTGATTTTTCTATCGACTATTTGAAAACGGGAAACCGTCCCAACTTTAATATCAATCTATCAAAAAGAACAAAATTCAGAAATGATAAAGAATTTTATAAAAACCAGCTTCAAACAAGAATTATTTATCCCCTATCAATATCATCTTCAATTAATCTTACCGGAGGGTATTACCTGTACGGATTTGATGATAACAATTTAAATGATAATTTATTTTTGGGAGGTTATTATTCCTTTGATGATACCTACGGAAGAGTTTTTCCTTTTTATGGAAAAAGATTCTTTATTTATTTAGGTTATCTATCAAATTCATCTCTTAATTATGAATTCAAGCTGGATAGCAGATATTACTATCTGCCATTTATGTTTAGATTCTTTTATCAAACATCCGATCTGCTTTACTTTGATGATACATATATCAGGGGATACAGAGATAAATATTTTGCATCCAAAAACAAAATTGTTTTTAATTCCGAAATCAGGATCCCTTTAGTTGCTAATATTCCCACCCTGAAAAAAAATAATACACTCCCCCTGATGACTGTCTATTCTTTTTTTGATATAGGCTTGTTTGCCGATAATCTTAACAGTACAAAACTGTATGAAGAAAAAAAATTAATCGATCCGGTATCCAGTATCGGCTACGGCTTTTCAGTGCATTTTTCCCGTATGCTTTCGCTTGACTTTTCTTTCTCCCATAAAACAGACTTGAAGAATATTAATGAAAATCCTGTTTTTGAATTTAGCATTAATAAAGAACTTTATTAAAATTGCTAGCGCAATTTTAAAGTGACGGAAGTTAAACATAAAAAAGATTTCTAGTAATGAGCAACGGAAGTAATTCCAAAGATGTGCTTCCAAGTAATGAGCAAAAACATTATCTTTATTTGGGAGTCTTTATTCTGATCTTTTAAAACATTTTAAACAGATAACAGAATTCTGATTACAGGCAACAAAAACTTCTTTAAATGCACATTTAATTTTTTCTACGAAAAGGTATCGCTAGATTCTTTTCTTAGTCTTAATCTTAATCTAAAAAATCCCGGCAGGGATTTTTAACACAGACACTAAAAGTACTATAGATGATTCCTGAACTAAGAATTGATAAAAGTAAAACATATCCGTCAGGAATATTCATTACTTATGTTTAGTTTTATGCATATTCCGGCTGAAGCGAAATGCCCGAATCCTCTGGTATAACATTTAAAGTTTTTCTTCGGAGGAATTACTATTAAGAGTTTATCTGATTCTGGTTCCAGTTCTGGTTCTGGTTTCTAAAAATCCCGACAGGGATTTTTCAACTCACACTCACACAGACACTTTTTTATTAAAAAAATACAAGAAAATTATCTTCAATAATTTTCAATCAGGTTTCGAATTTCGAGGAATCTAATTTCGAAAAATCACGAAGTGATTTTTAACTGCTTCAAGGAATTTTTCAACTCACACTCACACAGACACTCACACTAAATAAAAAAAAAGGGAGAGAAGAAACTCTCCCCTTTCCTTAATTTTTAATTAAAACATGTAACCAACAGATATATAAATTGTATTTAATTTAATTTCTTCATCATTTTCTGCTTCATCATTTAAATCTGTTAATCCCATATCATATCTTGCATCAAGAACTATTTTATCCATTATATACTGTGTTCCGAAGCTCAAGCCAAATCCCATTGTTTTTATTAATTCTTCTTCTTTTAAATCCAAATCTCCTGAATCCATTTCAACTTTTGCAGATAGGATATAATCCAAAGTAGGTCCAGCATAAATATTCATATTTTCAATTGGGAAATATTTTATTAATACAGGAACTTCTAAAACATCGATATTGAGCTTAACATCTTCTCCATTTGTCCATTTCTCACCTTTTTGAGCATAAAGCAATTCTGCCTCTGAAGATGCATGTTTTTATTCAAAGGCATAACCATCATTCCACCAGCAACAAAACCAATTCTGAATGCTTCATCCATGGGATCACCATCTATAGAAGCTCTTCCCATAGTCAAGCCTGCTTTGCCACCAAACATCATATCGTTCATCTGTCCAAACATAGGTACAGATAAAATCACAAGAAATAAAACAACGCATAATAATTTTTTCATATAAATAACCTCCTTGTTATTAAGTAAATAATTATATTACTTTTTAAAGTAAAAAACAAGTAAAATTAATAATTTTTTAATGATTTAATAGTAAACTTACCTTCTGAAGATAAATTAAATGAAATAGCTGGAGTATTTTTAAATAGATTAATTGATTTCGGACTGATTTAATATCTTGTTCAAAATATCAATTATTGGAATATCAAAATATTCTCCAGATTTATGATTCCACTCTGTTAGCCAGTTTTTATATCTCAGTTCTTCATCATAATAAACCTTCTGCTCACCAATTTTTTTCATATTTTCCTCTTTAAAAACCTTCTCAGTTATTGCTACATGGGGAATAAAAAGCTCCAGTTCATTAATATTTATAGATGCAGTATCTTCAAAAATCCCCCTGAAAAACATTAGATGATATAGTCTCTTTTCTTCAAGCTGGCTAATTGCGAGAATTTTTACGGGGATATACCCCTTATTCCTATATTTATAAGCTAATATATCTCCTCTTTTATTCATAATCATCTCCTATCCTCGTTAATACATATCTCAATATTTTTACCGATTTTTTATTAGAATGCAAACACAATATTCCTTTTTTATTTATAAAACGATTAACTTGAAATTTTAATAAAAATAATGGAATAAAAGGAATAAAATCAAGCATTATTGTGTCCCAGTAAACAAACTTTTTATTATTTGATTTCAGATATTTCATTAAGCCGGGGGTTTGATAACCATGAGGAGTTCTTACATAGTTAATTCTATCAGTATATTTTTTAAGTTTTTCTTCATTAATCTTCAGATTATTTATAATAACCGAACTAAGCAGCGGATTAAAAAAATAATGCTTGTATGAATGATTACCAATTTCATGTCCTTCTTTTTCTATTTTTTTTACAGTTTCTTCAAATCCAGATAATTTCTCACCATTTAAGAAAAAAATGGCTCTTTGGTCATGTTTTTGCAGCAATTTTATCATCTGTTCTGTATATTTAGTTGGTCCATCATCCACGGTGATAAGATAATCCTTTTGGGGTAGATAAAAAACATTTTTATAAAAATAACGGCTATAGGGAAAAAATGTTATAATATTTATTATTAAATATATTGAAAGTAAAACGGTAATTATTTCCGCAATCATTTTTTATAAATCCTACCTTTCCACTTTATATTTTTTAATCGAAATAAAAATATTATACCTAATACTATTGTATACATAAAATATAACAAAAAATATAAAGGATAATATAAAATATATTTTAATCTTTTTAATCTTTTTAAAATACAGAACAAAAAAAGGAAAATCATAACAAATGGTATGAATAAATATTCAATATTTATTAAAAACAACAAGTTGGAAATAAAGTTAAATCCCAAAAAAATTAAAAGCCTGTAATCCAGATTAAAACCACCCTTTAACCATCTAAGCCTCTGATTTAAAAAATCAGGTATTGAATCATATCCCCGGGTTTTAAGAATATTATTTTCATCAAAAATGAAATGAATATTTCCCATTTTTTCTTTTTTTATGGTATTTAACAGTAAGGCATCCTCTGTGAGATTATTGCTTGTTTCTGAATTTTTTATAAACTTTTCATATATATCTTTTTTTACACATATGTTTGCACCGGGACAGCTGGAGGGCATGTTAAAAAAATTAAGTGCCGAAGCTATACCGACCAGAAAGAAAGTATCGAGAGATAATAGTTTGCT
Source organism: Candidatus Mcinerneyibacterium aminivorans (assembly GCA_008086245.1). Taxonomy (GTDB): domain Bacteria; phylum Macinerneyibacteriota; class Macinerneyibacteria; order Macinerneyibacteriales; family Macinerneyibacteriaceae; genus Macinerneyibacterium; species Macinerneyibacterium aminivorans. Next base: position 22,947 of record VSIX01000012.1, on the reverse strand, counting down.
ATCTTCAATTTCGAAAAACCCGGCATATAGAACATCATCAGGATTTAAAACCTGATTGATGCTATTTATATATTTCTCATTTCCGTAACTGTCACAATCCGTTAATATTAAATACTCATTTTTTGCTTCTTTAAAGCCCCTTTTTATTGCTTCAAACTTGCCTTTTTCTCCCATATCTAAATCTATTTTTTTAATATTAATTTTATTATTAAAAAAATTTTCACTTCCATCGGAGGAATGATCGTTTACATAAATTAATTCATACCTATTTTTATCATATATTTGTTTTCTTAAAAAATAATAGTTTTTTTCTATATAATCATTTTCATTTCTATAAGGAATAATAATAGAAAATGTTTTCCTATTTTTAAAGTTCAATTTCGGATAGACTCCAGCGGCATAGGTTAACATAAGAAATATTAATATGTATATAATTGATATTATTTCCATTTAAAACCTCTTAATATTCCCAAAGCAGGCATAATAGCAATATAGGGTATATGAAGTATTTTTGCTACCGGATATAACAGAAGATATTTCATTTTTTTAATTCTAAAAAGTCCCACACCAAGAAGTAAAACTTCCATTCCAGCCGAAATTAGAAATAATTTTAATAATAACCCAAAGAATGATGGTATTAATATGATATAAATCGGTAGAAAAAGAATCAAAAGGTAAAACAAATAAATCAATATTAAGGGGATTTTAATGGATAGATTATAATCAAGGCCCCTTGAAGCCCATCTTCTTCTCTGATTGACAAATTCCTTTAAATTAGAAACAGGTTCTGTCTCAACAAATGATTTTGAATTGAAAGCAAATGAAAATTTCCAGTCTGTATTCTTTGAAATTTTTTGTACCATCAAATCATCATCGCCGGAATCTATATAAAGAATATCATCAAATCCTTTTGCTTCTTTAAAGGCTTTTTTCCTATAAGCAAGATTGTTACCCGTAGAAATTACTGGGAAATTCCAGCCAATCGCTCCTGCCGTACATATTGAAAGAGCAAAATATTCAAGATTCATAATTTTATGAAGTATATTTTTTTCATTTAAATATGAAAGTCCAGAAACCACACCAGTATAATTTTTAAAATAACCGATCATGGTTTCAATCCAGCTGTGTGATGGAATACAATCAGCATCAGTTAAAAATATAACATCTCCAGTAGCTTCTGAAATACCTTTACGAAGAGCATTCTTTTTGGGACTTATCCCTTTTGCAATCTCCTTAATATTAAAATATTTTATTTCAGGATACTTTTTTAATATCCTTTCGGTCCCGTCAGTTGATCTGTCATTTACAATAATTATTTCCGTATCCACAGTCTGATTAATAAGGGATTTAATTAACTTATCCAGATTTTTTTCTTCATTTCTTGCTGCTACAACTACTGTTGTAGACAGATTATTTATTTTGGTTTTTAAGGTATCTCTTTTAAATCTAAAAAGCCCCAGCAGAAAGAAAACCAGGGAAAATGAATAAATAAAAAAAGAAATTATTGCAATTAATTTTAAAATAACCATTACTGAATGGCTTTACGATATTCTTTTATTAAATTAATATCCCTATTTTTTTCAAAAGCAGTCCCTATAACAAGTATATCTGCACCGGCTTTCACTTTTTCGGCAGCTATTGCGGGAGTAGATATTCCCCCACCAACTATTACAGGGATCGTTAAATTTTCTTTTACCAGCTTTACAATTTTATTAGGAACGGAATTTTCTGCACCGCTGCCGCTTTCAAGATAAACAGTTTTCATCCCCATAAATTCTGCTGCCAGGGCATGAGCCATGGCAATTTCCGGCTTGTTTGCAGGAAGAGGATTAGTATTACTCATAAAATTAACTGCGGTAAGCTCACCTGAATCAATAAGCATGTATCCAACAGAAATGGGTAGAATATTATGAGATTTTATCAAGGGGGCCGCTTTGACATGTTCATCAATTAAATACTGTGGATTTCTACCGCTAATAAGAGAAAGGAAAAGCAACCCATCAGCATGAGGAGAAACCTGATTTACACTAGCAGGAAATATAACAACAGGAATATTTACACTGTTTTTAATTTTTTTTATTGTTTCACTAAATCTATTTGTTAATGTTAAACTTGTTCCAACCAGTAAAACATCCACTCCTGCTTTTTCACATTTTGAAGCAAAATCTGCCGCCACATCCGGTTCCTGTTTATCCGGGTCTATTAACACCCAAAACTTTTTATCCCCATCTCCCGAATTCAAAATGCTTTTATATGTCATATATCTCCCCTCTTATATTTTATTAAATTATACCTAAAAAACTATTTTTTTCAATAAAGAAATAATTTCTTTGTTATTTTTGAAAGTAATAGTTAATAATTTTTTTAAATTAAGTTTTTCAGGGTCTACTTGGCTTAATAAAGTAATCATATCATCTATATCTTTATCACTAAATTTAATAAAAGCTTCCTTAATATGATAGAATTTTTTTGATGTGTTCCCGACACTTTTCATAACTTTTTTCTGATATTCTTTAAAATTATTTTCCGAAAAATCATTTTTCTCCAGCGCTTTGCTTATAGTCTCCCCGGCCAGTGCACCGGATTCCAGGGCGTTTCCAATACCTGCCCCCGTCAGCGGATTGGACAATCTTGCTGAATCCCCCACAATCAAAAAGGAATTACCATACATTTTTTTTAGAGGTTTTGCAACAGTGACAGCTCCAGCAACAACTTTTGAAATTGATGCTTCAGGGAATCTTTTGGAAACGAATTTATCCAGGAAATATTTTGCATTTTTTTCTTTTGTAGAACGGGAAGCAAGTACACCAAGTCCTACATTTGCACTGTGCTCACCCTTAGGAAAAATCCAAACATATCCACCGGGAGCAAGCTCATTCCCTCCTATCATCTCTATATAGTCCTGATTTATATCAACACCTTCAAGCTGATAATTTAAACCAAATTCAATATCCCCTGGATCCAAAATGGTATTAATTCCAAGCATACGGGGAATTTTTCCCTCTACTCCATCAGCTGCTATTATAGTTTTAGATTCCACAATATATTTATTAAATCCTTCAATATATATTTTAAAGCTATCTTTATTTCTTTCAATTCTTTCAACTCTATTTTTAGTTCTTACAGTTGCACCGGATTCAGAGGCTTCGACTGCTAAATCAAAATCAAAAACGCTTCTATCAAGTATATAACCTCTATCTGATTCATTATACTGCATTAGCGCTTTTTTACCTCCCGGAGATTTTAGTATAGCACCCTTAATCGGCCGGGAAATCCATTTATCCTTAATATCTGTGTACTTTTCAAGCCATTTTTTACTAACACCTTCAGCACATCTTACAGGGCGACCAAATTCCTGTCTTTTCTCCAGTAACAGTACCTTAAAACCTTTTTCAGCAATAGTCCTGGCAGCAATTGAACCGGCCGGACCACCCCCAATTACAACAGTATCATACTTTTCCACTTTAGATTTCCTCCTTCTCCGCTGTGAAAAGAGCCCCTGCAGGACAAACTTCAACGCATAGATTGCATTCAATACATTTATTATTATCAATTGTTAGTACAGTTTCTTTAAGGGTTATCGCATCATATTTACAAATAGATACACATCCTCCACAATAACAGCATTTATTTACATCTACATTGACAGCCATAGGCCTCCTATCCCTAATAAAATATTAATTTTGTATAAAATAGAAGAAATTGAATACTCCTTTTTTTTTGTAAAAAACAAACTCAAAAAATTTATCCCATTAGCAATGATTAGTATAAAAATAATATAATAGATACCACCATAAAAACTTTTTGAAAAATAAATAGTTCCTGCAAGAAATAAAAAACTTAAAATCAATAATATATTATAGGTATATTCAAATCCATATTTAATTGGAAGACTTTTACTTTTTACCAGCTTATCTCCTCGAAAATCTTTCAAATCCTTTACAATTTCTCTAAGTAAATTTATACAAAATGCAAAAAACATAATTGCGACAAGATTTTTCAAATCATCAGTTAGAATATAGATAGCAACAAATGGCGAAATTGTAAAAAATGCTACTATTAGATTACCAATAAACCCTTTCCTCTTGAAGTATATGCTATAAAAGATAACTAAAATAAGTACTAAATCATTGAAAATTAGCAGCTTTGTTTTTACCAAAAAATTAAGAATTACAAAAAAAATTAGAAGTATAACAAAAAATATTTTAGCTTCCTTTTTTTTAACAGTATTACTTGGTATAGGACGTTCCGGTTCATTTACAAGATCAATTTCATAATCCTTAATATCATTTATTATATATCCCAGAGAGGCTATAAGAATATATATTATTGGTAATACTATCGATATTTCCCCCTTAGTAAATACATAACCAACAATAAATGAAAGTATTATAATAAATAAATTTATGGGTCTTATAAGTTTAATAAAGCCAGTAATTTTCTCAAACACCGGTATGTCCAAATCCTCCCTCGTTTCTTTCTGTTTTATTTAAATCATCAACTTCTTTCCAGTCAATTTTATATACCTTTGACAGTACCATTTGAGCTATTCTTAACCCTTTTTTGACCTTGAAATCCTTACTACCCAAATTGGCAAGTATTATACCTATTTCTCCCCGATAATCAGAATCAATCGTTCCGGGTGAATTTAAAATAGTTATACCTTTCTTAAGAGCAAGACCACTCCTTGGTCTTATCTGGATTTCATAACCTTCCGGCACTTCAACATGGAGGCCGGTTTTTATTAGTTCAACATTACCCTGGGGGATTAGTTTATCCTCGGCAGCATAAATATCCATCCCCGATGAATGCTCGGTCATATACTTTGGAAGCTTTATTCCGCTGAAATTTTCATTTTTATATACTTTTACTTCAACGTTATCCATAACTAATCCGTTTTTTAAAAAAAAGAATTAGAACAGGCTATTAACCTATTCTAACTCCTTCATACTCAGACTTAATCTATCTTTATCATCTTTCTTTATTATTTTTGCTCTAACTTTATCTCCAACATCAAAAACATCGGAAACATCCTCAATATATTTATTTGATATTTCAGAAATATGCAGCAACGCCGATTTATTATTTGGTAATTTAACAAAAACACCATATTCTGTAACCTTATCCACGACACCATCAATTATATCTCCTACTTCGTACTCTTTTATTATTGCTTCGATTTCTTTTTTAGCCTGTTCCGCATCTTCCCTGTTTTCTGAAGAAATTTTTACAGTTCCATCATCATCTATCCAGATTTCACTGTTTGTTTTCTCGGTAAGGGCTTTAATGGTTTTTCCGGATGGTCCTATTACTTCAAATATTTTATCTTTAGGGATCTGCATTTTTATCATCTGAGGGGCAAACTCTGAAACATCTGTTTTAGGTTCGGAAATTACATTGTTCATATGTGATAATATATGACTCCTACCTTTTTTAGCCTGTTTTAAAGCTTTCTTAAGTATCTCGTTTGAAACACCCTCAATTTTAATATCCATCTGTACAGCTGTAACATTTTCTTCTGTCCCCGCTATTTTAAAATCCATATCTCCCAGATGATCTTCAAGTCCTGTTATATCACTTAGGATTATAAAATCATTATCATCTTTTTTTATCATTCCCATTGCAACACCGGCAATCTGATCATCTACAGGAACCCCGGCATCCATAAGTGCTAAAGAACCGCCGCATACGGTTGCCATAGAAGATGAACCGTTTGATTCAAGAATGTCAGAAACTATTCTAACGGTATATCCAAATTCATCCTCTTCCGGGATAATTGGTTTTAATGCATGTTCTGCAAGCATTCCGTGTCCAATTTCTCTTCTTGCAGGTCCCCTTAAAGGCTTAACCTCATTAACACAGTACGGTGGAAAATTATAATGAAGCATAAATGTCTTTTCTGATTCACCTTTCAGTTGATCGAGTATCTGTACATCAGAAGAGGTTCCCAACGTTACAGCAACAAGTGCCTGGGTTTCTCCCCGTGTAAAGAGTGAAGAGCCGTGGGCTCTTGGCAGTAATCCTGCTCTAATGGATAAAGGTCTAATTTCATCAAAATCTCTTCCATCAACTCTTTTATTCTGATTAACTACCCTATTCCTAACTATCTTTTTTTCTATATCTTTAAATGCAAATTTGATTTTTCTCTGGTCTATTTCCGGATTTTTTTCAAGAATTTTTTCTTCAACTTCATTATAAATCTCATCTACATACATCTGCCTTTTAAGTTTGTCCTTAATATCACAGGATTTTTCCAGTTTTTTGCCTGATATCTCTTCAATCTCTTCCTTCAGACTATCTTCTATAACAAATGGTTCGTAATCAAATTCTTTCTGACCAACTTCATCTATAATCTCTTTTTGTAATTTACACAGCTTCTTTATAGCTTCATGTGCTTTATTTATCCCCTGAAGCACAACTTCCTCTGATACTTTTTCAAAAAATCCTTCTACCATAGTTACTGCTGAAGAACTCCCGGCAACAATCATATCCATTTCGCTTTCATCTAAATCTGTATTAGTTGGATTGATAATATATTCACCATTAACATATCCGACTCTTACACCTGCAATAGGTCCCTTAAAAGGAACACCTGAAAGCATCAATGATAATGATGCACCTAACATCCCCAGCACATCTGCCTTGTTTTCTTTATCAGATGATACAACTGTAGTAATAATCTGTACTTCATTAAAGAAATCATCAGCAAACAGGGGTCTAATTGGTCTATCTATCATTCTAGATGCCAGTATCTCTTTATCCGAGGATTTACCTTCTCTCTTAAAAAATCCACCGGGTATCTTCCCTGCTGAATACGCTTTTTCCCGGTAGTCAACCATTAATGGGAAAAAACCCATAGATGATTGTTCATTATCTGCAACTGCTGTTGCCAGCACCATGGTTTTTCCATATTTAACCACACATGAGCCATCTGCCTGTCTTGCCATTTCTCCCGTTTCTATGGAGAGATTTTCTCCATAAAATTCCAATTTTTTATCATAAATCATATTAACCTCTTATTCCTAACTTTTTAGTTATTTCACGATATTTTTCAATATCCATTCTTTTCAAATACTTTAATAATTTTTTTCTTCTCCCTACCATTCTCAACAAACCTCTTCTTGAGTGATGGTCGTGGGGATGATCCTTGAAGTGATCCTGTAAATCACTTATACGTTCTGTTAGTAAAGCCACCTGTACCTCTGCTGAACCGGTATCATTTTCATGATTTCCGAATTCTTCAATAATTTCTCTCTTTCTTTCCTTTGATAAAGTCATAATTTTTTACCTCCATATTTTCCTCATACCATGAAATAATATTGCCATTATTTCTTAGTAATGGGTTCTTGCCTAAAACAACAAATCTTCATCAGCTAAAATACTTAGAGTAACATTTTTATCAATCATAAGTTTTTTCTTTAAATCTTCTTCCGTTGAAAAATATTCTTCATTTCGTATTTTAGCAACAAAGTAAACTTTTAATTCTTCTCCATATATATTGTCATTAAAATCAAATATATGTACTTCAACTTTTCTCTTTTCCCCTTCATAAGTGGGTGCATATCCGATATAACTCATAGCCGGATACCTTTTACTATCATATTCCACATATGATGAATATATCCCATCAAGTGGCAGTTTGGTTTCTACTCCTTCTATATTAGCAGTTGGGTAACCCAATCGTTTGCCTCTTCCCGAACCGCTTTCCACATATCCCTTTATAAAATAAAATCTATTTAACAGCTCCTTTGTTAATCTTAGTTTGCCTTCCAGAACCGTTTTTCTTACCCAGGTACTGCTAATTCTTTTATTTTCAAATTTAACGATTGGAACTTTATATACTTCAAAATTATATTTTCCGGCAATCTCTTTTAAAAAATGATAATCACCTTTTTGCTTATTCCCAAACCTGTGATTCTCACCTATTATAATAGCAGAAGCATTTAATTTGTTAACTAATATTCTTTTAACAAATTTTTCAGCACCCATTTCTGATATTTGTTTATTAAAATTCAAAAATAATACATTATCAACACCTAATTTTTCAAGATAATGTTTTTTATCCTCTTTTGTCATCAGCAGCTTTGGCGGGTTAGCATTAAGTACAGTTTTAGGATGTATTTCGAAAGTAACTATCAAATTTTCGAGATTCAGCTGTTGTGATTTCTCTTTTAATTTTTCTATCAATCTTTGATGTCCAAGATGAACCCCATCATACATTCCAACCGACACCACATAATTTTTATCTTCAACCTCATTTATACTATTAAACTCTTTCATACTACCTCTCCTAAAACCGATATATAATCAAACTTTCCATTTTCAACCCTGCCAATAGCCAGAACTTTTTCCCTTCTACTCAATATTCTTGTAAAACCATATATATTATCAAACATTTTAAGATTCAGCTTATTACCATTTAAAACTCTTCTTTTTATCTTTTCATTGACCTTTATAGTACTCATATGTGAAGTTGCATTCTTAATATTAATCAAATTATTTTTTATATCATCAATTTTTTTAATCTCATCAAGAACAACTGAGTCTTTTAGCTTAAATCTGCCAAATTTAATTCGTTTTAACGAGTATAAAACACCTTTAGTTCCCAGATGGAGGGAAACATCCCTTAAATAACTTTTTATATCGAAATCCTTACCTATTTCAATAAGAAAAAGAACAGAATCATCCTGGATATTTAAAATTTCCACATTGTGAAGTTCAACAAAATGTTCAATTTCAGCTTTCTTTTCCTTTCTGTCATTTTCATTAAAATAATTTTTCTGTAAGTATCCCCCCTGATATACTTTAAACGATTTCATTATACTGCTCTCTTCAACTTGGATATTTTTATTTGATGTAATAACTTTCCCATTGCTGTCCCAGGTATCTGTTTCTATACCCAGCCTATACTCCCCGATGTAGGTTCGCTCATTCTTAATAAGAACCTCAAATAGCTTCGTTGCTTTTCCAATCATTATAGGTAACACTCCCGAACAAAAAGGAGCTAAATTGCCTGCATGGCCAACTTTTTCTTTATTTTTAAGTATATTTTTAACTTTTTCAACACAATCAAATGAAGTAAATTTTGCTGGTTTTTCAACTAATAGAACACCATTCATAATTTGTTTCTCCAGTAATTTTTAATAATTTTAATTGCTTTGTTAAGATTCTCATTTAAAGTTGCACCGGCAGCAAAATCATGCCCTCCTCCGGAATTCTTTTTTGCAAATTCCAGTACAGAAATATTTCCCGTAGACCTTAAAGACAATCTGGCAACTCTTCTTTCAAGCTGTTTTATCAAAACATATACCTCTGTATTTCTAATTTCACCCAAATAATCTACTAACCCTTCTAAATCCTTGTGTTTTATATTATATTTTTCCAAATCTTCATTGCTAACATAACTTATTACAAGCCTGTTATCGAAATATGTTTTTATTCTTTTTAAAACTTCTCCGGTTAATTTAACTTTGTTTTTTTGTTTGTTACAGTAAATTTGTTTATAGATTTTACCTGGATTTCCCAGAATTTCCATTATTTCTGATACTGTTCTGAAAGTTCTGCTATTTGCATTCGAAAAGGACAAATTCCCGGTATCTGTTGAAATACCGGCATAAATCGATTCAAAAAAACTTTTACCCATATCATTTTTATCAATTTTTAATTTTTTAAAAAAATGAAATATGATTTCTGCTGTGGAAGAATAATCCGAAAGAACTAAATTGTAATCACCAAAACCTGAGTTATCAGTATGATGATCAATATTAATCACATAATCAGCTCCTAATACGGTCATATACTTTTCATCTATTCTGCTTCGTTCTCCACAATCCAGATACACAGTACAATCCGGGTTATCGAATTTATCATTTTTCCAGTTCTTAATTAAAAATTTATAAGTATCCGGATAATCAGCTAAGTCAACTATTTTCACTTTTTTACTGAAATACTTAAGCAAAAGTGCAAAAGCCGCTTCTGATGCAGCTGCATCTCCATCTGCCCGCTGATGTGTAATTATTTCAAACTTTTTAAATTTTTTTATATTTTCTGCTAATTTATTCATTATCATTTTTTTTATCTTTATTATGTTTTTCAATTATATCATAAATCTTTTCAGCTTTTTCCAAAGACTCATCCAGAATAAAATGTAATTCTGGAAGATATTTTAGTGTTATTCTATTTTTAAGTATATCTTTTATATGATATTCTTCTCTATCCAACATATCAATAACATCTTCACGGTTAAAATCTTGCTCATCTTCCAGAAGAATTGAAACATAAACCTTTGCATGTCTTAAATCTCTACTAACCTCGACTTTATTTACTGTAATTAATCCAGTTTTACTGTAATCATATTCTTCATTTATAATTCTTCCTAAAGCCTCCTGAACATGTTTATTAACCCTTCTCATTCTTCTATTAGTCATATCATATCACCAACATTTCGATATCCTCATCAAAAATCAGAACCTCGTAATTACTAATAATAAACTTTGTAATCTTCTCATACAAATCGTATAACTTATTTTTATCCGATGATAAAGCTAACATATAAAGTGCCGATTCTTTAATATTATCGTTGTCATCTTGCTCACTAACCAGTAATTCATATTTGTTTTTTAACCTATCTGCTATACTTTTAAGAACCATCCTTCTATCTTTCAAACTGCTTGATGCAGGTATTCTTAACTTTAATTTAAGAACCATAACACATTTTTTCATCTAATCTATTCTAAAGCCCTTTCTCTTTCTTCAATTTGATATACCTCAACAATATCGCCTTCTTTAATATCATTATAGTTTTCAAGTCCAATTCCACACTCATAGCCTTCACTAACTTCTTTCACATCATCCTTAAATCTCTTCAAAGAATCAATTTTACCTTCCCAGATATGCTTCCCATCTCTTACAAGTTTAGCTATACCATTTCTCTTAATTTTTCCATCTTTAACATAGGACCCGGCTATATTCCCGATATCAGGCACTTTTATAATCTGCCTAATTTCAGCCGAACCAATATAAACCTCAACCTCTTCGGGCTGAAGCAGTCCAGCAGCAGCTTTTTCGATATCTTCAAGAAGTTTGTATATAACATTATATTCTCTTACTTCAATATTTTCCTGATCTGCGAGCTTTCTTGCTGATGAATCAACTCTTACATTAAAAGCAATCACGATTGAATTTGTTGTAATTGCCAGATTTATATCATTTTCTGTAACCATACCTACGCCGGTATGAACTATATTTATATCCACTTCCTTATAGGAAAGATTATCTATTGAATTTTCAACTGCCTCAAGAGTCCCATTGGTATCTCCCTTAACTATGAGGGTCAATTCAACTTTTTCACCTTCCATCTGAGCAAATAAATCTTCCAGGGAAACAGCTTCCCTATCTTCTTTAATTTCTCTTCTCTTTTCATAATATTTTCTTTTTTCTGCAATTTTTCTTGCAGTTTTTTCCTCATCTATCACAGCAAGTTTGTCTCCTGCAGTCGGCAGTTCTTCCAAACCGGTTATTTCTCCTGCTTTACCGGGTTCGATCATTTTAACCCTTTTACCTTTATCATCCGTTATAAATCTAACTCTTCCGTATGAATTTCCCACAACAAAACTATCTCCTACTTTAAGGGTTCCTCTTCTAATTAAAACTGTAGCAACTACTCCTTTTCCCTTCTTCTTCTCGGATTCAACAACAACCCCTCTTGCTGGAGCATCTTTAATTGCTTTTAATTCCATCATTTCTGCCTGAAGCAGTATCATATCAAGCAGTTCATCTATACCTTCTCCTGTTTCTGCAGAACACTCCACAAACAGGTGATCTCCGCCCCATTCTTCGGGAACTATTTCAAATTTTGTCAGTTCCTGCTTTACCTTTTGAGGATTAGCAGAAGGCAAATCCATCTTGTTTAAAGCTATAACTATAGGCACTCCTGCATTTTGAGCATGACTTATTGCTTCTTCGGTCTGGGGCATAACACCGTCATCTGCAGCAACTACAAGAATAACTATATCAGTAATATTAGCTCCCCTGGTTCTCATTTCGGTAAAAGCTTCATGACCGGGAGTATCTATAAAACTTATCTCTCCTTTTTCGGCCTTTACTGAATAAGCTCCAATATGCTGTGTAATACCTCCATGCTCGCTATTAGCAACTTTTGATTTTCTTATATAATCAAGTATAGATGTTTTGCCGTGATCTACATGTCCCATTACAGTAACAACAGGAGGACGGGGTTTTTTAGTTTTATCTTCATGCTTTTTAAACTGTTCGAGTATAATATCATCACCATAATTCTGTATTATAACTAATTCTTTACCGAATTCATCCGCCATAATTTTAGCATAATCTTCTTCTATCGAATTTTGAACATCTTCAACTTCGATGCCGTCTTTTTTTAGTAATTCAACCAGCTTTTCTGTAGAAAGACCTAAGTTTTCTGCAAAATCTTCATAGGTTAACCCTTTCATTAGATAAAGCCTTTCCTTTTTTTCTTTCTTATTTTTGGTATCCTTTGGTTTTTTCTTCTTTTTCTTGGGCTTGTTCGGAGCTTTGTTTTGCATAATTTCTTCCCAGCTAACCTTTCTTTGTTGTTCCTTTTCTTTCTTTTTCTGTTCAAGTTCTTTTTTCTTTTCTTTTAATTTTTCCTTTTTTTCGCCCTCAATCTGTTCTCTTATCCAGGCATAATCTTCTTTCCACCCTTTTTCCTTTTGAGGCTTGGGTTTTTTCTTTTTCTTTTTGCCCTTTTCTTCTCTATCTTTTTCAAATTTTTCGAACTGTTCATCTTCTTCCTGGTAGGCAACCTTTTCTTTCTTTTTCTTTTCTTTTTTTGCTTCTTTCTTTGTTTCTTTTTCTTCTTCTTTTGTTTCTGTTTTTTCCTCTACTTTTTCCTTCTTTTGTTGTTTTTCTTTCTTAGCAACTTTATCCTTTTTCTTCTTTTCCTTTTTCTCTTTTTTCTTCTTAGTTGTTTTTTTGTCTTCTTTTTCTTTCTTTTCTGTTTGTTCTTTTTCATCTTTTTTCTTCTTTGTTGATTTTTTTCTGACCCTTCTTCTTATTCTTGCAACGGGTTTATTTTCTTCCTCGGATTTTTCCTGAACGCCAAAGTGTTCTTTGGCTATTCTTGCCTCATAGGGTCCAACAACATTCATGTGCGAACTTATCTCATCCAGTCCTTCCTTTTGGAAAAACTCAATGACTTTTGAGCTGGAAACTCCTATTTCTTTAGCTAATTCATGAATTCTAATCTTGTCACCTTTCACTTCGAACTGCACCCCCTCATAGGTAGCATTAATATATTTTTACTTCTCATCTTCTTTATCTTCTGTTTCTTTATTTTCTTTATCATTATTTTCATTTTCATTCTCTTTCTCTTTTTCATTTTTCTCTTCTGACTGTTCTTTTTCACTTTCACTATCTTCTTCTTTTTGTTTTTGAATTTTTTCTTTTGCAGTTTCTATAATTTCTTCTGCCTGCTTCAGTTCAACATCAATCAATTCGGCCATAAAATCCGGATGGGTATGGGTTATATCCTCAAGACTTTTAATACCATTTTCTTTAAACATCTCAAATATTTCTTCATTAACAATCTCCAGATTTTTCAGCTGCTCGAGCTTTTCTTCTCTCAGCTTTTCCAATTCTTCCCTGTATTCAGAGTCTGAATAAATATAAATTTTCCATCCCGTAATTCTTGCAGCCAATGCTACATTTTGTCCTCCACGTCCTATAGCCATTGTGTACTGCTGATCTGGAACAACCACTTTTGCTTCATTTTTTTCTTCATCAGTTATTATAACATCCACTACATCAATATTTTTTAAAGCCCTTTTGATCATTTCTTTTGGATTATCTGTATACTCTATTACATCTATTCTTTCACCATTTAACTCTCTAACAACATTTTGAATCCTGATACCTCTCATCCCTACACAGGTACCTACAGGGTCCAGCTCAGGATTATTTGTGCTTACAGCAACCTTTGTTTTATATCCCGGTTTTCTTGATATAGCATCAACTTTTACCTGATTACTTTCAACTTCAGGAACCTCCAGTTTTAACAGCTCAGTAACAAGATTCTGATGGGTTCTTGATGCAAAAATATCAGTACTCAACCCGCTTCTTTTTACTTTATAAAGATAAACTTTCATTCTTGAACCTCGATAGTAATTATCTTTTGGAGATTGATGATTTGGTTTTATAATTGCTTCACCTTTTCCCAGATCAACAATTATATTTGCAAGTTCCTTTTTATCATTTCCCCATTCTTCTCTAAACTTTTCTCTCTCTCTTCCCCTTAATCTCTGCTTTCTCATTACAATTGCTGTAAAAATCTGATTTTCCTTATCTTTGTATTCATCGTATACTCTTCCTTCTTCTACTCCTCGAATTCTGTTCATGATATTTTCTTTTACAATTCTTGCACCATTTCTTCCTAAATCTTTAGGCTCAATAAAAATATCAATAATATCGCCTTCTTCTATATCATCGGTATTAAGCATTTCCTTTGCCTTATCTATATTTATTTGTTTATGCTCATCATCTACATTCTTTCTTACTTCTTTTGATAAAAACACATAAAGTTTTCCTTTATTTATTTCAACATCTAAAGGTAGCTCGTATTCTTCTTCCTCATCATTCTCTGGTTTAAGCTTATGTTTTCTTATATAAGCGTCCTTTAAACTCTCCCTTATAATCCTCATCATTTCATCTTTTTCAATATCTTTACTCTTCATCAGCTCATCAATTATCTGCATAAAAGCTTCCATTTTTCCTCCCTAAAAGCATTTTACTCTTTAAGCGTTAGTATCGCCTTTCTTATATGTTCTCTTTTAATTTCTATCTTTTCCTGACAATCATTTTCAAGAATTAACAATTTATCTGAGTGTCCTTTTATATATCCTTTATCTTCCCCATTTTTATGTATGACACGGCAGTATCTACCTTCAAAAAAATCAAAATCCCAATCTGTCTTCAGACTTACCAGCCCCGGAGAAGAAACCTCTAAAACATAGGAATTTTTAATTAAATCCTCCGCATCAAGTATATCCCCCAGGTACCTATTTACCTCCTGGAGTTCATCTACATTTATAGACCCTTCTTTGCTATCTATATAAAGTTTAACATTTCCATTTTTTCTTCTATCATTAACTTCAATTTTATAAAGTCTGTAACCTTTTTTATCCAAATAGGGTTTTATCAAATCTACTATCTGTTTATCAATCTTCATAATTTACCTCCTAAATAATCCAAGACAACCCTTTGACGCAAAAAAGTATATCATATAGATTTGCATATGCAAGTCTAATTTGTTGAAAAAATCCATTATTTCTTATATAAAAAAGATTATAATAAGTTATCTTGAAAAATCAAACTATGAAAAATCATTTAAAAAAATAATTAATAATAATTTGCTAACTTAATTGGAAAAACCTATCAGATTTGATATATTTAAATATTAAATAATCCAAAAATTGAAGAATACCAGAAATTTTCTAACAACAGGGGAAGGAATAAAATATTCCCTCCCTTTCTGTATATTAAATTACATTTTATCTTCTACTGTTTTATTGATTAAATCATCATCTGCTATATATGGTAATGTTATATGATCATTATTATCTATATCCTTATTATGTTCAATAATTGTTTCAATAGAATTTTCATTTCTTGCCCAGGCTCTTCTTGCAACTCCATTTAATACATCCCATGAAAGTGCTCTTTTAATTATTTTATCAACTCTTTTACTTCCATCTAGAACAAGACCAAATCCTCCGTTGCTTACCTTAGAAATCCCTACTCCTCCACCATTATGAAGTGTACAAAGTGTCATCCCTCTTGCAGCATCCCCGGCAAAGTTATTCACGGACATATCCGCCATGATATTGCTTCCGTCCTTGATATTAGAAGTTTCTCTGTATGGTGAATCAGTTCCTCCTGTATCGTGATGATCTCTTCCCAGCATTACTGGACCAATTTCACCTTTTCTAACCATTTCATTAAACTTTAAAGCAATTTTAACCCTTCCAATTTTATCCTGATAAAGTATTCTAGCCTGGGACCCAACTACCAGGTCATTTTCATCTGCTTCCTTAATCCATACATAGTTATCCCTATCCTGATATCTTCTATCCGGATCAATACACTTGGCAGCGGCCTCATCTGTTTTCAAGAGATCTTCTTTTTTATTACTCAAACAGACCCACCTGAATGGCCCATATCCATAATCAAATATCTGGGGCCCCATAATATCTTCAACATAGGAAGGAAAAATAAATCCATCTTTTGTATCTTCTTTGTTTTTAGCAATTTCCTTAACTCCTGCATCAAAAACTGCTTTCATAAAGCTATTTCCATAATCAAAAAAGTATGTGCCTCTTTCTACCAGCGTTTTAATATATTTATAGTGATTTTGAAGCGATTTGTCTACAAGCTCTTCAAACTTTTTCTTGTTATTTTGCAGCATCTCCGTTCTTTCTTCAAATGTTAATCCCTGAGGACAGTATCCCCCATCATATGCTGCATGGCATGATGTTTGATCGCTTAAAAGGTCTATATCTACATTATTTCTAACAGCATATTCAAGAAGATCCACAACATTTCCATAAAAACCGATTGAAACAGGCTCTTCTTTTTTCATATATTCTTTTGCCAGAGTGAAAGCTTCTTCTTCAGATTCTGCAATTTCTGTTAACCATCCCTGCTCATGTCTGGTTTTGATTCTTGAATAATCCACCTCGGCTATTATTCCAACTCCCTTTGCAATTTCTACTGCTTTGGCCTGAGCACCGCTCATTCCCCCAAGACCTGAAGACACAAACAATTTTCCACTTAGATCCCCCTTTTGGGGAATATTTAATTTAAGTCTTCCTGCATTTAAAAGCGTCATATAGGTACCGTGTACAATTCCCTGGGGACCAATATACATCCAGCCTCCTGCTGTCATTTGACCATAATTTGCTACTCCAAGGGCTGCAGCTCTGTTAAAGTTTTTCAAATCATCAAACATTCCGATCATCAATCCATTTGTTAAAATAACCATAGGGGCCTCTTTATGAGATTTAAACAATCCCACCGGATGCCCTGAATACAGTGCTAAAGTCTGGTCTTTTTCCATATTTTTTAGATATTCCTTAATAATCCAGTACTGCATCCAATTCTGACAGACCTGTCCGGTTTCTCCATAGGTTACTAATTCATATGGATATAGAGCAACATCAAAATCAAGATTGTTATCAATCATAAGCTGAAGTGATTTTCCTTCTAAGGTTTTCCCTTCATATTCATTTACAGGTTTTGCTTTGATATTTCCCTCGGGTCTGAATCTATATCCGTAGATTCTTCCTCTAGTGAGTAATTCATCGAGAAACTCCGGAGCCAGCTTTTCATGCCATTTTTCCGGAACATATCTTAAAGCATTTTTTAAAGCTAACTTTATATCATTTTTGGATAACTCCAGCTCTCTTTTGGGAGCTCTTCTTATGCCATCCTCAAAATCCGGATACTCCGGTAATTCCTCAAAAATGGAATCGATTTTGATCTCCATAGAATCTGAAATTTTTTCATTCAACATTATAAATCCTCCTCTGTTTATCAAAAATTTAATTTCCCTGCTTTATTTTCTATTTTTTCTATAAAATTTTCATTATTTATTATCCTATAAGCATTCTCAATATCTTTTTTAAAATATCTGTCCTTTTCAATAAATTCTATTTTTTCCCTAACAACATTCAAAATCTCCCGGGAAGCAATTGATCCCTTTAATGGTTTTCTTAATTCAAGAGCCTGGGTTGAGTTTAAAAGTTCTATAGCATAAATATAGTAAACATTATCCACAACCTCATAAAATTTTCTCGCTCCAATTGTTCCCATACTTACATGGTCTTCTTTGCCTGCCGATGTTGATATGGAATCTACCGAGGCAGGATGACATAAAGTTTTATTTTCAGATACCAAACTTGCTGCAACATACTGTGGTATCATCAGACCGGAATTAATCCCCCCTTTTTCAATTAAAAAAGATGGAAGATCCTTATTATAGGCGGGATGAATTAACCTGTTAATTCTTCTTTCGGAAATATTTCCAAGTTCTGCAACTGCTATTTTTGAATAATCCATAGCTAATGCAACCGGCTGTCCGTGAAAATTGCCTCCCGAAATTGCTTCATCTTCAAAAATCAACGGATTATCAGTTACACTATTGAATTCTGTTTCAAGAACGCTTTTTACGTATCTTAAAGTATCCTTTGAAGCTCCATGAACCTGTGGAACCGCTCTTAAAGAATACGCATCCTGGACATTCTCACAATCCAAATGCGATTCCCGAATATCGCTTTCGGAAAAAAGTTTTCTTAGGTTATCAGCTGTATGAATTTGACCTGTATGGGGTC
Source organism: Candidatus Mcinerneyibacterium aminivorans (assembly GCA_008086245.1). Classification (GTDB taxonomy): domain Bacteria; phylum Macinerneyibacteriota; class Macinerneyibacteria; order Macinerneyibacteriales; family Macinerneyibacteriaceae; genus Macinerneyibacterium; species Macinerneyibacterium aminivorans. The sequence continues at coordinate 4,564 of VSIX01000012.1, read as the reverse complement.
TTAAACTATGAATCCTTTCATCAAGAGCCTTATCGGTAGCAAGCAAAGCATCATAAGTAACAGATGCAACTATATCCGATATAATCGATAGATCGATAGCCTTTTTTAGAGCAATAGCCCCCACTGCAGTCATAACCTGGGTGCCATTAATAAGAGCCAGCCCTTCTTTTGGAAGTAGCGTATGGGGTTTTATGCCTGCACTTTCTAAAGCAGTTCTGGCATCAACAATTTCACCTTTATACTCGGCTTTTCCCTCACCTATCATAACAAGAACCATATGAGAAAGAGGGGCGAGATCACCACTTGCTCCCACTGATCCTTTCTCGGGGATAATGGGACAAATATCATTATTCAGCATATCAATTAAAGTTTGAACTGCCGGCAAAGATATACCTGAATATCCCAGAGATAAAGCATTAATTCTTAGAAGCATAATTGCACGCACAACTTTTTTATCAAATTTATTACCCACCCCCACCGAATGTGAAAGAATTAAATTCTTTTGCAATCTCTTCAATTTTTCCTTCGATATTCTTATATTGCTAAATTCTCCAAACCCCGTATTTACTCCATAAACTGCTTCATCTTTTTCCATTATTGATTCTATCCTCTTCCGGGATTTTTTTATATTTTCACTGGCATTATTTGAAAGAACAACCTTCTCATTCTTTACTGCAACATCCCATACTTTTTCTAATGTTAAAGGATTGGATCCAATTTCATACATATTTACTCCTTATTCTTCAATTATAATAGTTTTCCCTGTTCGTTCGGATTTATAAATTGCTTCCTCCATCAAATTAATAATTTCTTCAATTTTTAAAGTACTTGTAATATTCAAAAGAGCCATATCTATATCAGTTTTTATATTTATTTTTTCCAGAATAGAATTAAGCTGTGTTTCAAGAGTTTCAATAATTTCAAATTCATTTTTTGAAATGTGGTTCTCAAAAAGGACAACAAAACCATCCTCCTTAAATCTAAAAATGTGATCAATAGGCCTTATATTCTTTTTAATAGCACCAAAGATTTGATTAAAAGACTCATTAATTCTGGACTTACCATAAGCTTTTTTAACTTTTATGAAATATCTATACTTAATATAAAAAATTGAAAAAGATTCCTCCAAATATTCAAGTCTATTTAAAGCTTCTTTTAATCTTAAATAAAAATAATTATTTTTATATGCACTTGTTCTATTATCATATATATTAAGTTTACCTGTAGATTCTTCCAGCAGTTCGGATTTTAATACAAAAGCTGAAATAATACCCATATTTTGGAAAAAGTTTTTCTCATCATCATTAAATTCAGAATTTCTTCCCATATACATAAATCCCATTTTATCATTCTTAACTAAAAGAGGAAAGAAAAGAGAATATTTAGGACTCTTCTCTACAAGTTCATTATTATTTTTAACCTCAGTGATCAAGGGAGAGTTTATAATCTGACTAATTTGGGAATCATCGAGTCCTCTTGAAAAATTTTTAATATAAAAAGAACTAAATCCTCTGCTTATCTTGACTTTGAATTTGTTATTTTTCAACTCATATACCGCAATGCTGTCAAGTTTCAACTTATGCTGTATTAAATCCATCAGGGATGAAAGTATTTCTTCATACGAGGATGAACGAAAATAACTGGATACAAGCTTATTATCGCATAGATTCATCGGATTCTCCTTTCTCCAAATCATACATATTTATTCCCTGTAGATAGGATAAATCTTTTAGATTATCTATCTCCCTAAATTTCTCCAGATATTCCGATATCCTATCTGTGGCACTTTTGATTTTTTCAAGCATCTGAATATTTTTTTCATCTTTCAATTTATGGCTTAATATATTTGTAGAAGTTAATATCACAGTAAGAGAGTTATTAATCATATGATTAAAAGAAACTCCTAATTTATGGATCTCATCAAGCATAGACTGGACATTTCTAAATTTATTATAATATAAATCAAAAAATATCACCTGGGAATACTGAACAAATTCCTTAATATTTTCAACCATTTCTTCAGAGAATTCCTTTTTTGTTATATTATTATCAATAAGTAAAAAGGCTCTGGTGTCATTTTGAATAGTTAAAGGGATTATTAAATAATTCGAATATCCAAGCTCTTTTTCAAATTTTTTTAGATTTATATTATCATTTTTTCTAAAAATTTTTTTATTATATTTTTTAAAATTTATTTTAATTTCCTTATTTAAAAATTTATTAAATTTTTTATCTGCTATAAACTCTTTTAAAACATATTTATTTTCCTCTTTTTGCTCAAAATAAAACATCCTATCAAGGTCAAAATACTTATTGAAAGTTTTTAAAAAATATTTCAGGGGATTTAAGGTCGGTGTGTCCATTTTTGAATTGTTAATTCCTTCAATAAAGCTATCAACCATGTAAAGCTTATTTTCTCTTTTATTAAGAGCTAAAATAATATCCTTCATATTTTGGTCATCTTTTCTTTCCAATATATTAATTAAGTTTCTGACTCTTTTAGAATAATTATCTTCCAGCCCCAGCTCCTGTTGAATACTATCAATTTTGCCCTTTAATTTAGATAAAACATCAATGAGAATCTCCCCTGAAATTAAGATTTCCCGTTCGAATTCGTTTATAAACTCCTTGAAATCTTCTGATTTTCCAGCATTATCAGAAAAAAGAAAAATAGCAATCCTTTCTGCATAAAATATTAATCTGGAAAAATAATCCTTTTTAAAGGGTTTTACTGTACTTTGTATAAACCCATCATCAAAACTCCAGTAATCCAGAATATATCTGGTAATGTCTATATGATTTAAACCATACAGAGATTCTTCATAGCTATAAATATCTTCAAAATTATGATTTAATATTAATTTCTTTATTTTTTTCAGAAAGCTATCATTAATATCGGGTAAAAAGAAAATTCCCAGGTGTCTAAACATCATCTGTGAAAAAAAATAAAGGGTATTATTGTTTCCCTTTATCTTGGCAAGCAACCTGGTAATATGAGCTGAAATATAAATGAACAAATAAATTTCAATTTTAAGATCTCTGGAAACATTGGAGAATTCTTCTATAAAATCATGGTATTTATAATTAATAAGAATTTCTTTTATTTTTTCCTGTCCAAGAATTGCAAATGCCTGTTTTATGGTATTGATTTTATGGGGGATATAATAATATCCCGAATTAATAATTTTCAACAACCTTCCCTTGATAACAGGATTTTTTTCAAGAAACTCAATCATCTCTTTAATACTTTTTAAATTATTTGCTTTTAAGTAATTATTTTTATAAAAATTTGGGATAAATGAAATAACATTTTCCTTAAGCTTCTCATCCACATATTTATAAACTTCATTTTTTTTCATTTTTTTCATATAATTATCACCGATTCTTTTTTAAAATGGTATTTTAATAACAATATTTTTATCGTTCTTAAAATTTACATCAATTGATTTTTTACTAAAATATCTTTTAATAATTAATAAAGCCAAATCTTCTTCTTTTACAAAAAAAGAATCTTCAAATTTGAAAGTTAAGCATAAATAATCAACATTATCTTCTATTTTTAGAAACATTCTTTCATTTTTTTTAAAAGTATCCAAAAGATATCTGACTATTATTAAATGAAGATTGCTATTATTAATACTGTTTTCTGTAAAATTCAAACTGCTTTTGATTGATATATCCAGATCAAATTCATTAAGCTTAGTTTTAAGTAGTTCAACAAATGATTCTACATCGAGGGGTTTGTTATATTTTTTTTCTAAGCCGTATTTCTCTTCTGCACTGTTTTGCAAATAAGTAATTGTTTCTTTAACAGATTTTTTCAGTCTATCTTTTATTTTGTCCTCTTCAATAAAATTTGAATAATTAAGCATTACTGTTAAGTAATTATTTAAATCATGCCTGATAATAGATAACCATTCTCTAAACAAAAAATTTTCTAATTGTTTAATTTCTTTCCTGTCAAACATATTAACCCCAATCACATTATAGTTTTTATTGAAAACAGTTCAACTATTAAAAACAATTAAGAAACTATTCTTTAAATCAATTATAACATATAAATTATAAAAAATACATTCTTTTAATTCAAGGTATTTTTGGGAATGCATTTATTGGGTGAGTGTATGTAAAAAATCACCTCGCGATTTTTCGAAATTCAAAGTTCGTAATTTGCACTATTTACAGTACAAATTCTCACCTCTGAAATTCAACCATCTTTCTAAAAATAATTTCATCAAAATAAAAAAGAATATCCAATATTTTTTATATTTCTATCCATGAAAAATCCATTCTCCTCAGATTATAATCTATTTCAGATTAAACAAAGAACCCTGAAACATACAGAGTCTGTTATCTGTATTTTATCTGTTATCTGTACTCAGTATTCTGTAGAAAAAATATTTTTCAGATACCGAAGAACAGAATTCTAATTATTTCAGAATACAGAATCCAGATCACTCTAATACAGATTTTTAAATTGACTTTAACCTATTTTGGGCTAATATTATATTAAAGGAGGGATCATGAATAAAGTTAAAAAAACTGTTATTCTTATTCTTTTATT
>VSIX01000011.1 GCA_008086245.1 Candidatus Mcinerneyibacterium aminivorans | reverse complement strand
TTAAAGTATTTTCATCTATGCCGTAATAATTCCCAATATAAAAAGAAACATGCTTTCCATGTTTCAACTTGCTGTCAATTTTCTCGGCGAATTTCTCCGTGGTTAAAATACGCCCCCTGTAATCCAGCACAAAGGTATAATTTTTATCCTTTATGATTTTTTTTCTTAATTTGTTCAATTCTTTTTTCTTTTTTTCTTTTATATTAGAACTTTTTACTTCTTTCATCCTTTGCATATTTATTTTCAAATTTCTTGAAGAAAGCTGTTTATAGTAATTTATAAGTTTTTTAATTTGTTTATTTTTTATAGAACCAAAATAATTTATATTAATCATTTATTGCTACTTCTTTTGAATCCCTATATAAATTTTCTATATCATAAAACTCTCTTGTATTTTTCAAAAAAATATGTACCAAAAAGTCAAAATAATCCATTATTATCCATTCCCCATTGTCATAACCATCCAGATGCTCGCAGTTTACTCCCAAGTCTTTTTTCATTTTAACTTTCACATTTTCAGCCATGGTTCTTGCATGTTTTTGAGTTTCAGCAGAAGCTATTATCATATAATCAGTTATAGGTGATATTCCCTCTACATCGATGATTTTAATATCTTCTCCCTTTTTCTCATCAAGCAGCTCTACTACTTTTTTAATTTCCTCCATTTAATATAAGACCTCCTAAATATTCTTTATCCTTAAATATTTGTTTTTCAAGCATATCTTTTCCAAGTATAATTGTAGCATCGATATCCTCCTTATCAGCTTTCTTGCTGTAAAGAAGAACCTCTTTGTTTATTCCCAAAAATTCCTTTAATATTTTTATTTCTCTCATGTTATTTTTTTTTCTTTTAACTATAACGGATTTTTTGTACCTGTTGCTTTCAGCATTGCCGAAATTAACAACATCAAACCCATAATACCTCATCAATTTTGTCATTTTGTAAGCAAGCTCTTTAATCCCGGTTCCATTTTCAATTTCAATCCTTATCATTCCGCGGGGATAATTAGATAAATATTCTTCTTTTCTTTTGTTTTTATAGTATCTCCAGCTGAAAAAAGCCGCTATAAAAAGTATAGAGACAGTAATTATAAATGTTATTTTTTTCATTTATAGTATCCTTTTTTGGTTATTATCTCATAAACTTCTTTTGGTATCAGATACCTAAAAGGATCATTGTTTCTAATCCTTTTTCTTATTTCTGTAGATGAAATCTCAAGTATTGGAGAATTTAAAAATTGAAGCTTATCTTCCTTATAATCCCATTTATCCAAAATTTTATTTTTTGGAAATCCTAAGCGTGGAAATACAACAATTTTTTCAACATTATCAAGTATAGACCTGTATTTTTTCCATTTATTGAAGAAAAAGGCAGAATCTGACCCAATTATTAAATAAAGCTTTCCTTTATTTTTAAAATAATTTACAGTTTCATATGTATATGAAATAGTTTTTTTATCTATTTCAAACCTGGAAATTTTAATTTTTTTATTTTTGTTTGAAGAAGAAATAAGCTTCAGCCTCTCCTGAGAAGTTAACATTTTTTCATCAATTTTAAATGGCTGCTTATATGCAGGAACAAAATACATCAAATCCAGATCTAATTGATTTAATGCTTCTTCTGCAATAAAATAATGCGCATTGTGTACGGGATTGAAACTCCCCCCAAACAATCCAATTCTCATTCTAATTCTTTCAGGTCCTCCTGAAGCTCCTCAATATTTTCCATGAGCTTGCTATTACTTTTTATTTTACTTTTAGCCTTTTTTATAAAAGAATATGCTTTATCCTTTTCCCTTTTTCTAAAATAATTTTTGGCCATAAGATAATACAAATCAGCAACAGTAGGAGTATCTGAATATTCATTTATTGCTTCGTTCAAAATATTTATCGATACATCATATGATTTTCTTCGAAAATAAAATCTTGCCCGATAAAATTCTTTTTTTGCAAGGGTATCCCTGCATTTATTAATCATTTCTTTTGCTTTTTTGCTATATTTTGTCTCACCCTGTTCCACAACCTTAT
>VSIX01000010.1 GCA_008086245.1 Candidatus Mcinerneyibacterium aminivorans | reverse complement strand
TGAGAAGATTCCTGAACTAAGAATAAATAAAAGAAATTCATATCCGTCAGGAATTTTCATTACTTATGTGTTTCAATTATGCATATTCCGGGTGAAGCGAAGTGAAATCCCGGAATCTTCTTGTATAACATTTAATTTTTTACTTAGACTTAAACTTAGACTTAAACTAAAAATTGCGACAGCAATTTTTGTATGTCATTACGAGGAAGATTTTCTAAAATCTGAGAAAATAATCTTACATACAGCTTTGAATGAACTTTTAATTTTTTCTTCAAAGACATGACTGTTAAGTTTTATCTTCTAAGGTATAACTTATAAGCTATTCACTATTTACTATTGACTATTCACTAAAAATCCCGCAAGCGATTTTTAATTGAATAACTACGGTTATAGTGCTAAAATTAATAATGAAAAAGGGAGCTTTTATGGACTTTGAATCAGCAAAAAAAAGAGCAAAAAACTTACGGGAAAAAATAAATTACTACAATAAAAGGTATTATGTAGATGGAGTTTCTGAAATTTCTGATTATCAGTTTGACCGGATGATGAAAGAACTTAAAGAGCTTGAAGAAAAGTATCCTGAATTAATTGTTTCGGATTCCCCGACACAAAGAGTTGGAAGCGATTTAACAGAAGAATTCCCAAAAGTTTCTCATTATGAAAGCATGCTCTCAATTGATAATACCTACAATTATAATGATTTAATAGAGTTTGATGATAGGCTTAAGCGTCTTCTGAATAAAAAAGATTTTGAATATGTTTGTGAGCATAAAATCGACGGGGTCAGCATTAATTTGATTTATGAAAATCATGAGTTAACTCATGCTGCAACAAGAGGTGATGGAGAAATTGGAGATGATGTTCTTTCAAACATAAAGACTATCCCATATATTCCCTTAAAAATTGATACAGGAGGAGTTTTAGAAGTACGGGGAGAAGTCTATATCGATTTGAGGGATTTTGAAAAAATAAATCAAAAGAAAAGGAAAGAAGGAGAAGAGGAATATGCCAATCCAAGAAATCTAACGGCTGGAACTCTAAAATTACAGGATCCCCGGAAGGTTGCGGAAAGAAAATTAAATGTATTTTTTTATGCTGCTGGCAGAATGGATGAACTGGATATAAATACTCAAAATGAATTTATGATATGGTTGAAGGAAACTGGATTTAGGATTAATCCTCATTACCAAAAAGTAAAAAATATAGAAGAAGTCTGGAGTTACTGCAGAGAGTGGGAGGATAAAAAGGATGAGCTCAATTATTTAATAGATGGTATAGTCATAAAGCTCAATAGATTCAGCTATCAAAAACAGGCCGGATCGACTATGAAAAATCCAAGATGGAGTATCGCTTATAAATTTCCCGCAGAAAGAGCTGTGACCAAACTGCAGAATATCAAAATACAGGTGGGTAGAACGGGAGTTTTAACACCGGTTGCGGAGTTAAAACCTGTAAGTCTAGCCGGTACTACAGTTAAGAGGGCAACACTACATAATATTGATGAGATAAAGAGAAAAGATATAAGAATAAATGATCGGGTTTTGATTGAAAAAAGTGGAGAAATTATTCCACAGGTTGTTAGGGTTATTAAAGAAAAAAGAGATGGAAGCGAAATGGTATTTAATATGCCTGAGAATTGCCCCGTATGTGACAGCAAAGTTGTCAACATTGATGATGAGGTGGCATATCGCTGCACCAATTTTCAATGTCCCGCCCAGATTAAAGGCAGAATAAGATATTTTGTTTCGAAAGACGGATTGGATATTGAAAATTTGGGAGAAAAATGGGTGGATAAATTTGTTGAAGAAGGAATTTTAAGAAAATATTCAGATATATTTACACTGGATTATGATAAGCTGATAAAATTTGAAAAGATGGGAGAAAAATCTGTAGATAACCTTAAGAAAAGTATACAAAAAAGCAAAAAGATTGAGCTAGCGAGATTTATAAATGCTTTGGGTATACCTTATGTTGGTAAAAAGGGGGCCAGATTGCTAGCAGAAAATTTTAATTCCATTGATGAAATTATTGAAGCAGAAGAAAAAGATTTCATGGAAATTGAAGGGATAGGAAAAAAAATTGCAGAAAGTATTGCTGGATTTGTAAAAAATAGTCAAAACAGGAAAGAAATTGAAAATTTGAGAAGTATATTAACCATAAAGAAGGAAAACACAAAAAATAAAAAATTTGAGGGGATACAGTTTGTTTTTACAGGAAGCCTTAAAAGTATGAGCAGAAAAAAAGCACAGCAAAAGGTTGAAAATCTGGGAGGATACTCAACTACTTCAATAAGCGGGAATACAGATGTTTTAGTGGTTGGAGAGAATCCCGGATCGAAATATACTAAAGCAAAAGAAAAGGATGTTAATATCTGGAATGAAAAAAAATTTTTAGAGGAAATTAATAGCAATATGGAGGAAAAATGAATATATTATATATAATTACAAAACTGGAACTTGGAGGAGCTCAGAAAGTATGTCTGGATTTGGCCAGACATTTTAATAAAAAAAATAATGTCTATTTAATAAGCAGTTTAGAAGGTCAGCTAAATAAAGAAGCTGAAAAACTTCTGGGGGAAAATTTTATTAAAAACCCCTATCTTGTTAGAAAAATTTCTCCACTTAAAGATCTAAAAGCTTTTAATTTTATAAGAAAATTCATTGAAAATAATGATATTGATTTAGTACATACGCATTCTTCAAAGGCAGGTGTCCTGGGAAGGGTGGCTGCTCATCTGAATAATATCGACAAAGTTATTCATACCATACATGGTTTCGCCTTTAATGATTTCAAGAATCCTCTAATAAATCAGATTTATAAAAATATTGAGCGGTATACAGCTCATCTGGCCGATTATCTAATTGCAGTAACAAATATGGATATTAAAAAGGGTTTAGAAAATAATATCGGCAAAAAAGAGCAGTACAGGCTGGTCAGGGCTGCTGCCGATGTGGATTATTTTGTTAACTATAAAAATGAAGATGAAAAGATTAGAGAGAAGTATAACATTGAAGAGGATTCCTTTATAGTTACACAGATGTCATGCTTCAAGAAGCAAAAAAACCCGCTTGATTTTGTAAAAATTGCCAAAAAATTGAAAGACAGGGTGGATAAAAAGACTTATTTCTTTTTGGTTGGAGATGGCAAACTTGGGAAAAAAATAAAAAGGAAAATATCCGAATTCGGATTAGAAGAAAATGTTATATTGACAGGATGGGAGGATGATGTTCGTCCATTTATATCGGTAAGTGATGTTTTTACCTTAACCTCTCTGTGGGAGGGATTACCAATTGCAATAATTGAGGCACATCTGCTAAAGAAACCGGTAGTAGTTACAAAAGTAGATGGGAACCAGGAGATTGTCAGAAATGGTATCAACGGCTTTTTATATACCCCCGGAAACATTGATAATGCAGTTGAAAAGCTTGAGATATTGTATCACAATCAAGATCTGGGAAAAAAAATGGGAAATTTGGGATATGAAAAGGTTATAGAGGAATTTTCAAAGGATAAAATGTTAAAAGATACAGAGGCAATTTACTATGATTAATATTAATGTATTTAGTTTAAATATATTGACATTTAATATATTATTGATATATTTAATAAGAATAAGGGGGTAGTAATTATGGATTATGATAAAGAGCTGTATGATGATCCTGAATTAAAAAAATACATAAAATCTATTAAAAAGGATCCCCGTGCATTTGTTTCTCTGGGAAATGAACTTTTATCCCGTGGAGAAGTTGAAGAAGCTATTGAGATTGCAAAAGAAGGTGTTGAAGAACTTCCCAACTTTACTCCTGGTAAGGTCTTATTAGCGAAAAGTTTCATGAAAAAAGGAAATTTTGAAAAAGCAAAAAAAGAATTTGAAGAAGTGCTGGCAAAAAGTTCCGATAATGCAACTGCATTAAAGGGCCTTGGTGAAATATATTTAAATGAAAAAAATTATGGGGAAGCGGAAAAAATTTATGATAAATTACTGTTTCTCGATCCCATGAACCAGGATTATCAGGAAAAATATACAAAAATCAAAAATAATCTGACTGATGAAGTAAAAAAAGATGAACAAAAGAGGGATTTCACAGACGATTTGCAGAAACCAGGTGAAGAAGAAAAGGATTACGAAACCGGGATACAGGAATCTGTTCCAGAAATTGAAAAAAGCAGACCTGAACCGGAAGAAGACCTTCAAATGCCCAAAGAAGAGGAAAAACAGCAGGCTGAAGAAATGGAACAGGAGGCAGCTTCTAAGGAATCTCCATCAGAAAAAATCAAATATGAACAGGATAAAGAAGTTGAAAAACAAAAGGAATTAGAAAAGCAACAAATAGGGGAAAAAGAAACTGAAACAATAGAATTTCATCTTGAACTGTCATCATTACCTTCCCAAGAAGGAATTGTTAAACAAATTATGGAGAGTATGAGCAATTATTCCAAGTTTCTTTCAGATATTTATTTTAAGGCAGGATTTCAAAAAGAAGCAGAGTACATAACCGGAAAGCTGCAGGATGAAGAGATGGAAGAAGAGGGATATGAGATTGAAGGTAGAGAAATTATTGGCACCGGAGAACAAAATGAATCAGAAGAAAGTGAAGTAGATGGAGCCAGTTCAATTATGGGAAATCAGGAATTTTTTCAGAGTCAGGTTGAAGAAGATGCAGTAGAAATGAGCGGTTTATCCGTAGAGTCTACCAGTTCAGAGATAACCCCTGAAAGTGAAGAGGAAGATGTAGAAGTTTCAGATACAGAAAATGTGATGGGATATCAGGGAATTATGGGAGAAAATGCCGAAGAAACAGATGAAGCTCTCGAAATGGAAGAAAAACAGGATATTGAAAAAATGGAAAAGAAATATGATAAAAAAGCTACTGAAGAGGAATACAGCGACCTGAAAGAAAGCGGTGCTGAAATTGAAAAAAAGAAAACATTAGAAGATTATGAAAAAGAGGCCGAACAGGAAGGAATTGAAGAGGATAAATCTATTGAAAAAGAAGAAGCTCAGACTACTATAAAGGGAGAAAAAGAAAAGCAGGAAAAAGAGGAAGAAGATTTTTCTGTTAGAGATGATGCATATTATTCTTTAGAAGATGAACTTGAGGATGATGAGGATCTAAATGAACTCGTTAAAGAGGCAGAAAAGAATTTGGATGAAAAGGAAAAAGAAAAAGAAATTAAAAAAAGCAAACAGGACAAAGAGATACTTTCAGAATTGGAGAATGCTCAAGGTAAGAAAGAAGAAGATGGAAGCCTGGAAGATTCTTTTGAAGTTAAACTGGATAGTGAAGAGGAATTAGATATAAGTGAAGATATAAAGGCAGAATTCGAGGGGAAAAAGGAAGTAAATCTCGAGGAGAAAAAAATTGAAGAAAAAAAACAAAAATTTAAAGGGAAGAAAAAAATTGAATCGGAGAAATTGGATATTGAATCTGAAAATAATGATGAAAAACTTGAGAATTTTAATGGAAATGGAAACCTTGATATAAATGATAGTGATATTGAGGAAGAAATAGATAATGATGAAATTGATGATCTGGAAGAAGAAACAATTATTGAGGAAGAGGAAGAGTTTGATGAGCTTGAATTTGAAGAAGAAGATGATGAAGAAGAGCAGGATAAAATGAATGGTTTAAGGGATATTTCTCTTGGAGAGGAAGAAGAATCACTGGAAGACATCGCTAAAGAAAAACAAAAAAAGGATAAAAATAAGAATAGTGATGATGATTTAGAAGAATGGCTTAATAATCTTTAAACGAGGGAGAAATGATGGATTATAAAAAAGTCTTAGATGAAGTTATGAGCAAGGTAAAGGGAGCTATCTATGTTACATTTTGCGGATCTGATGGGTTAGGTATTGCAAGCTCAACTGATAATGTTTTACCTCCCGAGGTAGATCTTGGGGATGAAAAAATTACAAGCTTTCTTGTTAGTAAAGCAAATGTGTTAAGAGATATGAATATCGGAAGAATAAAGGAAGACATTACTATAACAAAAAATTATATAATTCTTGTTCGTATGGTAACAGATGATTACTTTGTGAGCATGGTATGTACACATGCAGTCAATATAAAGATTGCTAGATACTATTTATATAAAGTGGCAAAGATGTTTAGAAAAGAACTAAAATAGAAGGAGAATTTTTAAATGGGTGTAGTTGGTATAAATGATATCAGAACCGGAATGGCTATTGAAAAAGAGGATACTCTTTACTGGGTTGTTGAGGCAGATCATGTTAAACCTGGTAAGGGAAAAGCTTTTTGCAGGGTAACCCTGAAAAATGTTGACACCGGTCGTACCGTAAAAAAAACTTATAAACAATCCGATAAAATAAATGAAGTTAGACTGGAATTAAGAAAAGCACAGTATTTATATGAAAACAATGATCTTTATTATTTCATGAATACGAGAACTTATGAACAGGTACCTCTGTCGGAAAATATGGTAGAAGATATAAAAGATTTTTTAAAAGAACAAATGGAAGTAGAGCTTTTAATGTATGGGGAGAAACCCCTCGGTGTTAAATTACCTACTTTTGTTAATTTAAAAATTACTGATACTAAACCGGCTGTTAAGGGAGATACCGTTTCTAACGCAACAAAAGAAGCAAAGCTGGAAACAGGTTTAAAGGTAAAAGTGCCTCTTTTTATTGAAAGAGGTGAAGTTGTTAAGGTGGATACCAGATCCGGCGAATATGTGGAAAGGGTAAATACATGAAACTTTATGAAATTCTTCGTAAAATGCTTGATGAGGGTGCTTCCGATTTGCATTTTAAGGTTGGAAGTCCGCCTATGTTAAGAATTGATGGGAAGCTTGTTCCAATAAATGATAAAAATCTGGCTCCCGAACATACATTTACTATTGCAAAGCAGTTTATGAGTGAGGAGCAGTTTCAAAAATTTGAGAATGAAAAAGAACTGGACTTTTCAGTAGGAATCAGGGGTATGGGAAGGTTTAGAATAAACTGCTTTATAGCAAGAGGCGCTGTTGCAATTGCCTTAAGAAAAATTTCTGTTGATATAAAAAATATTGATGAATTAAATTTGCCAGAAAAATTGAAATCTTTATCTCTATCCCCCCGCGGTTTAATTCTGGTTACGGGAACGACAGGAAGTGGAAAATCTACAACCCTGGCGTCCATGATAGATTATGTAAACTCTATAGAAAGAAAACATGTAATTACCATTGAAGACCCTATAGAATTTTTATTTAAAGATAAGAAAAGCATCATAAATCAGAGGGAAGTTGGAGCAGATACGGAAAGTTTTTCTCAGGCGTTAAGAAGAATATTGAGACAGGACCCCGATGTAATTATGATTGGTGAAATGAGGGATAAAGAAACAATTGGAACGGCTATTACCGCTGCAGATACAGGTCATCTGGTAATGAGTACACTACATACTACTAATGCGGTGCAAACAATTAATAGAATTATCGGTTATTATCCACCTCATCAACAGGAGCAGATCCGAATACAGCTTGCATCTACATTGAAAGCTGTTATTTCTTTAAGACTTATAAAAAAAGCAAGTGGAGTGGGCAGGGTTCCTGCAGTTGAACTTTTAATTAATACTCCTCATGTTCAGGATATGATTAAAGATAAAAAAGAAACTTATAAAATACATTCTGCCATTAAAAAAGGTGATCAGTATGGAATGCAGACATTCGATCAGTCTATTATGGCTCTCTACCAAAATGGGCTCATTACACTTGAAGAGGCATTAAAGCAATCAAGTAATCCCGATGATTTTAAACTTAAAGTTCAGGGAATTGATTCATCCGATATGTCTGATATGTGGGAGGAGGAATAATTTATAATTTATGGCTAATACCAATAAGCAGCTATTAAGAGCCTCAAAATATATACAAAAGGAACAGTTTAAAAAAGCAATCCAGATATATAAAAACCTTCTATCCTCCATGGGAAATGACCCCAAAATACTTAACAAACTTGGTGATACCTATCTAAAAATGGGAAAAATAGATAGGGCGATGGAAGTTTTTCAAAATGTAGCAGATTACTATGAGAAAAAAGGATTTTTTCAAAATGCAATTGCAATTTATAAAAAAATGTTAAGAGAAAAAAATGATGTCAGTTTAAAAATGAATATTGCTGATTTATACGTTAAAATTGGATCTGAATCAGAAGCAGAATATTATTACAATGAATACAGTGAATACTATATGCGTAATGAAAATATTCAAAAAGCAATTCCAGCTTATGAAAAAATAGTCGATATAAATCCTGATAATATGGAATTAAAAAGAAAACTGGCTGGTTTGTATCACTATATTGAAGATTATCAAAAAATGCTTGGAATATATCAGAGCATTTTTTATGGATTATTAAATGAAGATAAAAAAGAGGAACTCGATGATATTTTTAATAATTTAACCAAAAGCTGCAAGGATAATGATCTGCTGGATAATGATATTTATTTTAACATATTTAATGATTATATTGATTATCTGTATAAGAATGAAAAAAAAGAAGCGGCACTAAATACGGCTTTTGATATGGCGACAACATTATATGAAAACAAAAATCTTAAAAAATCAGAAAAACTGCTGAGGAAAATTCTTGAAAAAAATAAAGAAAAAATACCGGCAAGAGTCAAATTAATTGAAATTTATAAGGAACAGGATAAAACAGACAGATTAGTTGAAGAATATTTATCCATGGCGGAGTATATAAAAGATGATGAACCCGATAGGGCTGAAGTAATATATCAAACAGTATTAAAATTTGATCCCGAGAATACAACGGCTAAAAACTTTTTAAAGAAAAAGGGTTCCGAAAAAGATGATAAAGATAAAATTGGTGTGGACCTATCAGAAGTTGAAGTATCACAGAGTGATAAAATTAAAGATAGATTAAATGTGGACCTTGATGAAGTGGATAGTGAAGGAAAAGGTGAAGAATTTAAATTGGAAGACGGTGAAATTAAGGAAGCCGGTCAGCAAACTTCCGAGCTTGAATCAGCTCTGCAGGATATATTCAAAAGTTACAATAAAGAAATTAATAAAAATAAAAGTCTCTTAACGGGAATAGAAGATAAATCTTCAAATTTAATACCTAAAATTGATGATGTAATTACCAGCTTTAAAAAAGGCATTGAAGATCAGCTGGGAGGAGATCCAAGAAATAGATATGATATGGCGATTGGATTTAAAGAAATGGGACTTATCGACAGCGCCATTGAAGAATTTAGAAAATTATCACTTATGGATGATTACCGGATTAAAAGTTTAAATTTGTTAGCTCAGTGCCTTATAGAAAAAGAAGAATACGAATCTGCTATTGAAGAATTTCACGAAGTATTAGCCTCAGAAGAAATTACAAGGGATGAAAGGGATGCTATATATTACAATATTGCAGTTGCATATTTTAAACAGCAATCTTTTGCCCAGGCATATGATTATATTTCCCAAATAGAGAATAAAGAGATATTTAAAAAAGATAAAATGTATCAAAAAATTATTTTAAAACTGGAAGAAACAGAGTCGGTAAAAACAGACGATGATGATCTGGAAATTGAAGTTGAGATAGAAGAAGAATCCGGAATCCTTAAAGCTGATAAATCTGAAAAGGAAAAAGAATCTAAACAGGATGATTATTATTCGAAATCGATGAATTTTCAGCAAAATGAAAAAATGCAGAATCAGCGGGAAGAAATTAACAGTATGAAGAAAGAAATAAAGCTTTTAAGAAAGGTCCTTGTTGCACTAAAAGATAAATATGAACAGGAAGTAAATAATAATGATTATACAAATAAAATAAAGAAATTAACAAAAAAAGTAAACAGGCTTGAAAGAGAGAATTCCGATTTGAAAGATAAAATAAAAAATATCGAAAGTTTAAAAGATACCATGAATGATATAAAGGAAAAATTCAACGGGGTAGAAATTGAATTATCGGAATTAAAGGAAAAAGTTGAAGATGTTGATAAGTACTCTCACAGTTTGAAACAAATTGGTGATTTTAAAGATAGCCTTACTAATATTGAAGAAATAACTGAAAAGATTAGAAAAGTGGATTCTATAGAAAAAGAACTTGATAAGATTGAAAACATAAAGCAGAGAGAAAATGACATGCTGAATTACTTTATGGAATATAAAGAACAGATAGATCAATTATCTGACAAAATTAAAAAATTACAAAAATCCCGTCCCGAAGGATTAAAGGATACAGTTCAATCACTTAAGGCGAGGATAATTAATTTAGAGGGTAAATTTGATGATAAACTTAAAGATATTGAAAAAGATATTAAAAATGCCGAAGTAAAAAAGGAAAAAAATGAGAGTAAAGAAAAAAAAGAAGAAAAACAGAATAAAATATCATTCATGTAATTAAAGGAACTTTATGAGCTATGAAAATTTCTATGATTTAAACGAGCCACCATTTTTTAACAATCCCGATGAGAGGTTTTTTTATCGTACCCCTCAATCAGAAAAAGCAATATTAAAAATTTTACATGCTTTAAAAAGAAAAATGGGTCTGGCTGTTATTACCGGTAATATTGGGAGTGGAAAGACTATGTTAAGCAGAAAACTTCTTGAATCACTTGACAATAGATATTTTGTATCCTCCCTTATTGTAATGGTTCATAGTGAGGTTTCCCCAAAATGGTTTTTGAAAAAGCTGCTTCTTCAATTTGGTGTTGAAACCGATTATGAGGATAAAAAAAACCTGCTGGTACTGCTTTACAGGAAATTAGTAAAAATTAACGGTGAAGGTAAAATACCCGTTGTGCTAATTGATGAAGCTAATATGATAAGAAACAAAGAGTTTTTTGAGGAAATAAGGGGGCTTCTTAATTTTGAGAATAAAAAAGGGAAACTGATAAATTTTGTAATGTTCGGTTTGCCCGAATTAGTAGAAAATATTAAAATGGATATGCCTCTTGCACAGAGAATAGCTATATCGGTAAGCTTGAACCCGATGAATAAAAGTACAACAGTTGATTATATTAATCACAGGTTAAATGTGGCAGGGGCCGATGAAAAAATATTTACAGATGAGTCTATTGATATGATTTATGAATATTCAGGTGGGATCCCCAGAATTGTAAATACAATAGCTGATAATGCCCTTCTGGAAGGATATATTGAAGGGAAAAAACTGATTGATAAAAAAATAATAGATAACACCGTAGTGGATTTAGGGTTAGTCACCTCCGCCAGATAATGTCTTTTTTTGTTGATTTTCATATACATTCTAGTTATTCAGATGGAGCTTATTCCTGTGGTGAAATTGAAGAAATTTGTTTAGAAAACAATGTGAAATATATATCTATAACCGATCACGATGATATACAGAGTTCGGATTATAAGTTTAAGAAAATAAAAAATATAAATGGAATAGAACTTTCTACATTTTACGGTGAAAGCGAAATTCATTTGCTCGGTTATGGCTATAAAAGCCGTAATAAAAAATTGCTAAAAATCTCCCGTAAAATTCAAAAAGAAAGAGTTGAGAGATTTGAAAGAATGTTATTTAAAGCCAAAAAAATAAACCTTTTATCAAATAAAAATTACAAGAAAAAGTATAACCTGAATTATAAAAAAGATCAGCTTGGAAGAAATAAAATGGCAGAGATACTCATAAAGGAACGTGCCTGTAGAAATAAGCAGCATGCATACAATAAATATCTGGGCGAAAATAAAATGCTTTATGAACCGGTAAAGCAGTATAATGTTTTTGAGGGGTTTCAGCTCTTAAAAAATGAATGCAAAATTGTTGCACTAGCCCATCCTCAGATCACTAAAAAAGATGAAATTATCAAGGAACTGGCGGAGAGAGGCATGAACGGAATAGAGGTATACTATCCATTTCATGATGCGGTTATAATCGATTTTTACTTGAATCTTACTGAAAAATATAATATTCTACCTGTAGGTGGTAGTGATTTTCACAAGGGGGAATATAATTTCAAACTTAAAAATGAAAAAGTATCTGATTTTCTTAATCGTTTTAATCTTTTTTAAAAGCGGGATTTTCCCTATAAATATTTTTTTAAAAGGAGAGAATACCTCTTATTTATACAATAGAGCTCTGGATAATTATTATTTCAAAAATATCAAAATGGAGCTCTATAAGGATTATTCTGGACTAAATTTTTTTGATATTGATGCATATAATATTCTGCATAATAGAAAAAAAATTAGAATTTTCCCCCTGCTAAACAGCAATATTCTGGATAATAGTGTTTTAAAAGCTGTTCAGGGAAAAGAATATCAGTCATATCTCTTTCAGGTAAATAAAAAAAATTTATCTGTATTTACCAATTTTTATAACCACTACCGATATAATGATAAACACTGGGAGGGGAAAAATTATTTTGTTGAATTATCAAATAAAAATCATGATATTAAATTTTTTTTAACCAAGAACAATCTTCTTCCTTCTGAAATTGAGCAGTTCAAAATGTATTCCTTTCTTACCTATCGATACTCGGAGAAAGATTTTTCATTTTTTATAAAAAGGGAATTAATTGAAGAAAATATCGTTAATAAAAGGGAGCAGCTTTTTAAAGCAGAAATTGATTATACTAATTATTCTATCGGGACTTCTTTACTGTTTAATTCCCCCAAATGGAAATTGTTTTTTGAAAAAAGAGGTTCTCTTGCTTCATTAAACTACAGTATAAAACCTTTTTATTATTATGAAATCTATGATACTGAATTTAATATAAATTATAAAAATAAAATTTATTTTGAAAAGGAAAGCGGCTATGACTGGATTGAAAGTAATCAAAATAATTACTATGAAGCGGGATATAATAATGATTATATTAATATTTATGCCCGTTATATAGAAAAACAAATAAATTCAAACACAAATATAGAAGATAAAATAATTTATGGTTTGAAGTACAGCTATAAATTAGAAATATTATCGAATTTATGTTTTATAACCGAAGGGGATATTTTCCTAGAAAATTATTTCAATGACATTTTAGTCAATTCTTTATTATATGAAAAATATTTATTTCAAAACGATTTAAAATTAACATTGCTGTTACAATATAAATTTTTAACCGAAAGCATGAATTTAATCGGTTCAGATTTTTACGATGCTTATTTTTCTGTAGATTTAAAGGGCGGCAGAATATTTGTGAAGATAAAAAATTTGCTTAATGATACAATTCATCATTACAGTATTAATGAAAATGATAGAGAAATCCAATTTGGATTTAATCTTTTTTTATATAATTGAAAATTTACTTGAAAGAGTTGATGAAATTGCTAAAATCAAGAGGAAAAATAATTAAATAAAGGAGTGGAAAAAAATGAAAAGAGTTGAAAGATGGAAATGGATGGTAATTATATTTATATTTCTTGTTATGTTTTTTACAGCTTTACCTTCTACCGGAGTGATTGATAATACGAAGCTGAAAAAATGGCTTCCCCATAAAGTCAATTTAGGACTTGATTTACAGGGGGGAACCCATGTTGTTTTCATAGCAGATGTTGATCAGTTAAAGAAAAAAATTGAAGAAAGAGGCGGAGAGTTTAAAAAACAGGATTTGACGGATGCTATGGATAGGGCCCTAAAAAAAATACGTAACAGGGTGGATAAATTTGGAGTTGCTGAACCTGTTATAAGAAGACAGGGAGATAATCGTATTGTAGTAGAACTCGCAGGTATCAAAAACCCAAGTGAAGTTGCTGAAGCAGTCGGGAAAACAGCTTATCTTGAGTTTAAGCTGGTTGCTGAGAATCAGAGCAATTATGTGGAAACAATTAAGGATAGTGAAATTCCTGATAGAAAAATAAAGAAAGAATATTTAGATGATAATGGTAATGTGAAAGAGGATTCTTTACCTAAATCTCTCGAAATAAGATATCAAAATGTGGAAAAGGAAATAGATGCTGATGGCAAACTTCCTTATGTTCTCCGAAATGATATTGTAGTTGAAGGGGATTCCTTAAAAGATGCTTTTGTTACCACTCAAAAGGGCCAATATGTTGTGAGTATTAAATTTAATCCAGAGGGTGCAAGAAAATTTGCCAGGGTGACCGGAGAATATACAGGAAGGCAGCTGGCAATTGTTCTGGATGATGTCGTACAATCGGCTCCCCGAATAAATCAAAGAATTCCAAACGGAAGTGCAATAATAGAGGGAGATTTCTCAACTACAGAAGCAAGAAATCTTGCACTTGTTTTAAAAACAGGAGCATTACCGGTGCCACTTGAAACCGGTTATAAAAGAACTGTTGGTGCTTCTCTGGGGCAGGATTCTGTAAACAAGGGAATGCTGAGTATAGCCATTGGATTTATTTTAGTTGTAATATTTATGGTAATTTATTATAAATGGAGTGGAGTAGTAGCTGATATTGCATTAATTTTTAATTTGATAATAATTTTAGGAATTTTGGTTATGTTTAATGCTACCTTAACTCTACCCGGTATTGCTGGTATTCTTTTAACAATAGGTATGTCGGTGGATGTCAATGTTCTAATCTTTGAGAGAATAAGAGAAGAATCAAGAATGGGTAGAAGTGTATCCAGAGCAATATCAAATGGATTTGATAGAGCATTTGTTACAATATTAGATGCAAATGTTACTACAATCATTACAGCAATTGTTCTTTATAATTTTGGATCAGGACCGATAAGAGGTTTTGCAGTTACATTAATGATAGGTATTGCAGCAAGTATGTTTACGGCACTGTTTGTTTCAAGAGTTATCTATCAAACTGTTTTGACCCACAAAAACATACAAAAATTGAGCATTTAGACGGAGAAGGTGATTGATATGCAATTTTTAGTTGATACCAATTATAAATTTGTAACAAAAAAGCGTAGAAGAATAGGCTTTGTTTTTTCAATTATATTAATAATTATAGGTATTGTGTTTTATTTAATAAATGGAGGATTTAATCTGGGTATAGACTTTGAAGGTGGTGCTACTCTTCATTATAAATTTAAGCAGGAAGTCAAAATAAATCAAATTAGAAAAGAACTTAATGAAGCAGGTTACTCGGGGGCAATCATCCAGAGATATGGTTCTCCAAAAGATCTACTAATAAAAATTGAACAGGGAAAAGATCTCAGCCGTTTGAAAAACTACATAAATGGTAAATATTCAAATATAAACCTTGAAAGCGAGGAAAAAGTTGGACCGAGTGTGGGTAAAGACCTGCAGAAGAATTCGCTGTATGCGATAATAATAGCCTTAATCGGAATTCTTATTTATGTATCCTGGAGATTTCAGTTCAAATATTCTATCGGAGCTATTCTGGCACTATTACATGATGTTTTAATTACACTGGGTGCTTTTGCAGTATTTCAGTTTGAATTTGATAGGTCTGTTCTAGCTGCCATATTAATGGTTATAGGATACTCTTTAAACGATACGATAGTTGTATTTGATAGAATTAGGGAATATATGAGAACGGAAAGACCGAGAAGCGATGAGCATTATGAAACTACGGTAAATAAGGCTATTAATAATTCCTTAAGCCGTACAATAATTACTTCTTTAACAACTCTGATGGTAATTATTGTTTTATATCTGGCTGGAGGACAGATACTTAGAAACTTCTCCTTTGCATTGCTTGTAGGAGTAGTTGTTGGAACATACTCCTCAGTGTTTATATCCAGCCCGGTTTTGATAGAAGCTCATTTAAAGGTTTCAGACAATTAATTTATGTTAATTATACTTTTAAAGGTATTTCTTTTAGTAATAATACTGGCGGGAGTTCTCCTCCTGCCGGTTGGTATCCCTGGGAATTTTATAGCTTCTTTTATAGTTTTATTCTATTATCTACTTGATTCTTCCAATACTTTCTCGTTCTGGCATTTTATTATTCTTCTTTTTCTATCAATATTGTGCGAAGTTATAGATTATGTAAGCGGGATATGGGGAGCCAGGAAATATGGTTCATCCAAAAAAGGTTTGTTCGGTGCTATTATAGGTACTATTCTGGGAGCAATAATAGGATCCGCTATTTTTCCCTTTATAGGAAGTCTGATAGGAGCTTTTGCTGGAATGTTTTTGGGTACAATATTTCTGGAATATTTTTTTGTTAAAAAACATATGAAAGAAAGTCTTAAGGCCGGATATGGCGCAGTAGTCGGCCGAACAGTAGCAATATCATTTAAATATATTGTCGGATTTGGAATATTTCTATTTGTTTTTATTAGGTTCTTTTTATGAAATATATATGGACTCCAAAAAATACTCAAAAAACTAATGTAAAAAAGGTAGCAGAAAAATATAATCTCAACCCATCTGTAGCGAAAATAGTTTTAAACAGGGTCAGTGAATCAGAAATTAAAAAGTACCTGAATCCTCACTTAAAATATCTTTACTCCCCCTATGAGTTTGCTGATATGAGCAGGGCAATTAAAATTATACAAAGTCATATTGAGAATGAAAAAAACATTTTAATATATGGAGATTACGATGTTGATGGTATTACGGGTACTTCTCTGCTGGTAAAGGTGCTTAAAAGATTGAATGCGGAGGTTGATTGGCTAATACCCAACCGGGTTGATGATGGTTACGGGTTAAATCTCGAAATCCTGCAAAATAGAATAGACAAATTTGATTTAATTATTACTGTAGATTGTGGAATTACTTCTCTGGAAGAAACAAAATATTTAAAAAATAAAAATAAACGGGTAATTATAACAGATCATCATTTGCCCGGGAAAGAACTTCCAAAAGCAGATGCAATTTTAAATCCAAAAATAGATGATTATAAATATAAAGAATTAGCAGGTGCTGGAGTTGCCTATAAGCTGGCCTGTGCTTTGACAGATTCCAATTTGGAGGATTTGCTTGATCTTGTGGCTGTGGGAACAGTTGCCGATATCGTTCCCCTTTTGGATGAAAATAGAATAATAGTAAAGAATGGGCTGAAAAATATTAATAATAAGGTGCTGATAGAATTAATAAAAAAAGTGAATTTAAATAAAAATGAAATTAAACCCGCCCATATAAGTTTTATAATTGGTCCCAGGATTAACTCAGTTGGCCGTCTTGCAGATGCTAATAAAATTGTAAAACTTTTTGTAGAGGAAAAGACAGATGAAATCAGTGAATGGATTGATATAATTGAAGAGAAAAATAATAAACGAAAAGATATTGAAAAACAAATATATTATGAAGCGCGGAAAAAAATAAAAAAAATGGACCTTAACCATACTTATATATTAATTCTGGGAGAAAAAGAATGGCATCCCGGCGTGATAGGGATCGTAGCTTCTAGAATAGCAGAAAAATATCATCGTCCGGTCCTTTTGATATCAAAAGGGGAAAACGAAACTGCTAGAGGTTCTGGTAGAAGTATCGGCGGTATCGATCTATATAAAATCACAAATGAGTTTAAAAATTTATTTGAAAATCTTGGAGGCCACCGCCAGGCAGTAGGTTTTTCCATTAAGAATAGTAATATTTCTGAATTGAGGAAAAAATTGAATAAAAAAATAAAAAATGAAGTTGAAGGTTATGATTTAATTCCAAAAATAAAAATTGATTCAAAAATTAATCCCGGCGATATTTCCAAAAAATTGATTAAGGATGTTAATAGATTAAAACCTTTTGGATATCAAAATCCGAAACCTCTTTATGAATTGAACTCTGTACAAATAAATGAACCCAAAATAGTTGGGGGAAATCATTTAAAATTTAGCTTTAATAATGGGTCCGGATACATTAATGCCATATGTTTCAATATGGGGGAATACAAGGATTATATAATAGATAATATTGATATAATTGGTTATCTGGAAATAAACAATTATAGAAATGAAGAATCTCTTCAGGTAAATGTTAAAGATATTAGAAACCATATTAAAAAAATTGCGAATATTGAAAGGAAAAATTTTGTTCATGTTTATAATTTAATTAAGAATAACAGGAAAATGAGCAGGAAAGAACTTTTTGAAAAAAGCAGTTCGAGTAAACTGTATATCGATTTTATAATAAAAGTCTTTGAGGAACTTGGAATTATATTTAGGCTGGATAACATGCTGTATATGAATAAAAACTGCGAAAATGTTTCCTTTGAAAAATCAAAAATATATAATTATGTGGTGGGGGATTAATATGTTTGAAGAAATTGACCATACCGCTGACTTAGCCCTTCAGGTTAGGGCAAAAAATATTGAAGAATTATTTACAGAAGCGGCCAGGGGAATGTTCTACCTTATGTTTGATGAAGATACAAAGAAAAATAAATCAAGGGAGTTAAAAATCCAGCTGGATTCTTTTTCGTTAGAAAATTTGCTGGTGGATTTTTTAAATGAACTTTTATATATATCTGATAAAGATGATTTAGCTTTAAATGATTTGAAAATTAAAATTATAAATAATAAAAAAAAATTGCTGAAATCGACTATAAATCTAATTAAAAATGCAAATAAAAAAACTGCTATAAAAGCCGCCACCTATCACAATTTAAAAATTAGACAAAAAGGTAATTATTACCAGGTCCAAATAACATTTGATATATAAATACAGTTTTTTAAATACCGTCTTACTTGTATTTAATCTAATTTAAAATATAATAAATTATTGGTCTTAAGAATTACCTGTTTAAAAGGGGGAATTATGAAAAATAAATATTTTTCATTAGCTGCATTACTATTAATAATTTTTATATTTACAACTATAAGTATTGGAGATGGCCTTATGGATTTTTTTGAAGATTTAACAGGTACAAATAAAAATAGCAATTTATCTGAGAAAACTGTAGCCAGGGGGTTGAAAGAAGCACTGGAAGTTGGCACCCAAAGAACTATAAAAAGAATAGCAAAGAAAAACGGATACTTCAAAAATACAAAAATTAAGATACCCCTGCCTGAAAAGTTGAAAAAAACTGAAAAAACATTGAGACCTATAGGTTATGGTGAAGATTTTGATAAATTTGTTCTCTCCATGAACAGGGCGGCTGAAAAAGCAGCTCCCAGGGCCGCTGATATCTTTGTTAAATCTCTAAAAAAAATGACAATTAAAAATGCAGTAGATATTTTAGAAGGTAATGATAATGCTGCGACAATGTATTTTAAAGAAACTTCTTACACTGAACTTTATAGTGTTTTCATCCCGGTGGTAAAAAAGTCAATCAACAAAACTGGAGTGGGCGTGCACTATAAAAAAATTAAAAATAAAGCAGAGACAGTACCATTTTTGAATAATTATTTTGTAGATCTTGATGATTATGTTACAAAAAAGGCACTTGAGGGGTTATTTGTTATACTTGCCGAAGAAGAAAAGGCTATAAGGGACAACCCGGCAAAAAGGACAACAGAACTTTTGAAAAAACTTTTTGAGTAACAAAAATCAAAGCAGGGGAGCAATTTCCTGTAATGAGCTTTATAATTGCCAATGCCCAAATACAATTGCAAATTGCTAATGGCAAAAGGCTAATTATGTTATCTGAATTCTGTGTTCTGTTGTCTGTATTATGTAAAAAATACAATATAAAGGTTTAAATGAATTATTTACTATCTTAGTAAATATCTAAAATTTTCGAATGAAATGAAGAAAATTTTAAGAACCACAAAAAAATTACTTCCAAAGAACTAATAATTTTGAGTGAAACGAAGAAATTATTAAGTGCCTCAAAGGGGTTACTTTCAAGCTCATTGCTTGAAATAAGTTCTATTGTATTACATCCGGCACTCATTACCTGGATGCACTTCAAAGAAATTGCTTCCGTCACTATAATTTGCGAAGCAAATTTTAAGAGTTTATCTGGTTCTAAACCAGCTTTGCTGGTTTTCTGGTTCTGGGGCCGGTTAAAAATCACAAAGTGATTTTTAACCTTTAATAACTGCCATAGGTCTCAGCCTTGCAACCTTTTCTACAAGTCCCGAGCTGTTTAATATATTTACTACATCGTTTACGTTTTTATAAGCACCTGGTGCTTCCTCAGACACTCCCTTTTTACTTTTAGCCTGAAGATGTATATCTTTTTTTGAAAGCTGAAGTATTAATTTGTTGGCACCAAAACTTTTTCTAGCCTGGGTCCGGCTCATAGTTCTTCCCGCTCCGTGACAGGAACTCCCAAAAGTATCTTGCATAGCTTTTTCTGTTCCCGCTAAAAGGTAGGAATAAGTTCCCATCGATCCAGGTACAAGAATTGGCTGCCCTGAATTTTTATATTTATCTGGTATAGCTTCATGATTGGGTCCGAAGGCTCTGGTTGCTCCTTTACGGTGAACAATTAATTTCTTTTTCTTTCCATTAATTGTGTGGGATTCAATTTTTGCAATGTTGTGTGTAATATCATATATTAAATCCAGATGAACAGGTTTTTTAAGGACCTTTAAAGATTTTTCGAAGGACCTTCTCACATAATGGGTAAGAACCTGCCTGTTATTGAAAGCATAGTTGGCCGCAGCATTCATGGCATTAAAATATCCTTTACCTTCTTCGGAATGAATGCTGGCATATACAAGCTGCCGGTCCGGTAAATTAATATTGTTTTTATTTATATATGAACTTAATTTTTTCAAATAGTCTGTACAGACCTGATGTCCGAACCCCCTTGAACCACAGTGAATTTGAACAACTACATCATTTTCTCTCACTCCGTATATCTGCGCCAGCTTCCTGTTATATATACTTTCCACATAACCAATTTCCAGGAAATGATTTCCCGAGCCGAGGCTGCCTACCTGATATTTACCCCTTTCAATAGCCCGTTTGCTTACATAGGAATCATCGGCTGTCAGCTGACCGTTATCCTCAATATAATCAAGATCTCTACTGTCACCATAATTATTTTTTACTGCCCACCCGGCTCCGTTCTGTAATATTTTTCTTAATTCTTTTTCAGAGACATTTACGCATGCACCTTTGCCGGTACCTGTGGGGCAGCTGTAATAAATCATTGATGTTAAATCCTTAATATGATTTTGAACTTCCTCCTTTTGCAAGTTAGATTTTAATAATCTTACTCCGCAGTTAATATCATATCCAACTCCCCCTGGAGAAATTAATCCACCATCATAATCAAATGCAGCAACTCCTCCAATAGGAAATCCATATCCCTGATGTATATCGGGCATGGCTAAGGCATATTTAATTATTCCCGGTAGTTTGGCAACATTTATTAATTGATTTAAACTATTATCATTTGTTATTATTCCCAATGTATTTCTGGAGGCATAAAATCTGGCGGGGACATTCATTCCCTTTTCAAAGTCCTCCGGTATTTCATATAGGTTCTCATCAATTTTATTATATGTAATTTTTTTTGCCATAAGAACCTCCCTCTTTATCTTTAATTATAATACAGAAATTTAATTTTTAAATTGTAAAAAATATGCTTTTGTGTAACAGATTTAATAATTAGATAAAAGTCAGTACCAAATATTTTTGAAGCAGAATCCTTAAAATTTTTAATTTTACTGGTAGCGCTGAAAAGGTTCTTTTTTAAATCAGTATTTCCACTAACAGGGAAAACTTGAGTGTTTAAAATTAAAAAAGTTGATTTCAGAGGTCTTCGTGAACAACCTCGGGTTTTCTTTTTTTCTGAGAAAGGAAAAGTCCGGAAATTACTACAAAAATTCCTATGACTTCCTGTAAAAGAAGAATCTTCCCGAGTATTAAAAATGAAAATAATGCAGTTACTATTGGAATTAAATTTGTAAAAACGTTTGTTCTATTTATTCCCAGATTTTTAATTGCATATGTTATAAATAAAAATGCTAAAGTTGAAGCAAAAATGGATAACTGAAGAAGCGATGTTATGAGTTCTTTATTCGGGGTAACAGTGATGAAATTATTAAACTCAAAAGATAAAAATAATGGAAGAAAATAAACCGCTCCAATTAAATTTTGGGTGTATACAATCGTTAAAGGCGAATATCTAAGGGAAAGTTTTTTTGTTGTTATACCATATCCCACACCTGAAAATACTGATAGAAATAATAAAGCGATCCCTTTGGTCGATACAACCAAATCGGAATTTTTGGTTGTTAAAATAACAATAACACCTGAAAAAGAAATTAAAAGTCCCAGAATGTTAAGTTTTGTTAATCTTTCTTTTAAGAAAAAATAAGCAAAGATCGGTGTAACCACAGGAATTGTGGAGATAATAATCGATGCAACGGTTGGGGAAACAAGTTCTATACCAAAATTCTCTCCAATAAAATAACAAAAAGGTTCAAAAAATGCGAGTATAAAAAAATATTTATAATCCTTTTTTTTAATTGAAAAATTCTTTCTAAAGAAAAAGACTACAATACTAAGTACAATAGTAGAGATAAGTAATCTCAGAAAAATAGTGGTAATAGGACTGTAGTATTTTAGTACGATTTTTGTCCAGATATATGATATACCCCAGAAAATCATGGGGATTAAAGCTGAAATATAAACAAATATTTTTTTAAATAGTGATTTATTCAAAGTTTACTCCTTTACTCAAGATATTATTAATAACAAATTTGTTTGTCAATAAATTATTAACTAAAATTTATTTTTATAAAAAACAATTTACAAATACAATAATTCTGTTATGATATATAAAATACAAAAAAGGGGTAAGTAATGCAGAAACGTGTTTTTATCCTTATCTTTTTAATAGCAGTTCTTTGTGTTAATATTTATTCTCAGGATACAGTTAGTTTGCTTTTTAGAATATTAAAATTTGAAAGATCTTTAAAAAATAGAGCAAAGGGAAAAGTACATATCGCTGTTGTTTATAATAATGAAAAAAGGTATTCGGCTTTAGAGGCAATTAATATTGCGGGGGAAATAAACAAGTTTTCTGATGAAAAAATACAGAATCTGGATGTTTCACACGGTATTTTTATTGTGGATGATAAAATTGACAGCAAAATAAAAGACTCGTCCATAATTTATATAGCAAAGGGAGTCAATGAAAGAGAAATTATGAATATAGCAAAGAAACATAAAATCCTAACAGTTGCACAGGATAAACAATATATTAAAAAAGTAGGGATTGTTATTCTAAAAGAAGAAGAGGAAAATAAATTTCATATTAATGTTAAAATTTTAAAGGAGGAAGGAGTTAATATAGCTCAGGAGCTTTTGGCTATTTCAAAAATTTATAAGTGATTTTAGCTAAAAAATAAATATTGTTTGTTTTGTTTTTGCTTCAAAAATTGCTTTTAAAACAATAATACCCAAATTATCTTTAAAAAACACTTGACATTTTCTGTCATATTCATATAATATTCTTCGTCGGTAAGAAAGATACCGACAAAATATTGTGGGCCATTAGCTCAGGTGGTAGAGCAACGCCCTTTTAAGGCGTGGGTCGAAGGTTCAAGTCCTTCATGGCTCATGGAGTGTCCCGTTAGTCTAGTGGTCTAGGACACAGGGTTTTCATCCCTGTAG
>VSIX01000009.1 GCA_008086245.1 Candidatus Mcinerneyibacterium aminivorans | reverse complement strand
CTTTTATTTATTACCTTTCCTTCCTTTTCTTTTATACCTCTTTTTTTTAAAAATTCTCTATAATCATCTTCCACAAAACAGATATCCTGACTATCACTTTTGTCAGCTATATGGAGGTTTATTTTGTTTGCATATTTTCTAACTTCACTCTTTTTCATTTCTCCCAGCGGCAATAAGATTTTTTCGAAATACCTTTTGGGCAATCTGCTTAAAAAATAAGCCTGATCTTTTCTGGAAGAGGCGGTAATTAATCTATGGTTTTTAATTTTTGCATAATGTCCCGTACTAACATAATCGATATTGTTGTTTTGAGCATACTCGATCCCCAATCCAAATTTGAACAAATTACATTTTGGACAGGGACTGGGCGTTTTCCCCTTCAAATATTGATTTATAAAATATTTAACTATCTCTTTTTCAAACTCGCTGGAAATATCAATTGTGAGATATTCAATACCTAATCTATCAGCAACCTGTTTTGCATCATCTATCAAACAGCACTTATTATTTTCTTTTCCAAATTTTAAAGTATATCCAATTACTCTGTACCCCTTCTCTTTCAAAATAGCTGCCGCAACACTGCTATCAACTCCACCACTCATACCTACCATTACAGATTTTCTATTCATATGATTCCTCCTAAAACGAATTATAAATTTAATAATAGCAAAGTAAAGAATTTTATATAAATGCATACAGAAGATGGGCTTCAACTAAAGAGGAACCTGAAGCCCTAACAATAATTTTATTTTAAATATTTCAAACTAAATTTTTCCTGACTTATATGCTTGAAAAGTTTTTCGTAGGGATATTTCCCGGAAGGCTCAATAACTTTTCTTTCCAGAAATTCAATAAATTTTTTTGGTTTTTCGGAAATCCTATCAATATTGTTTTTATTATTAAATACGCTTTTAAACATTTTATAAGTTACATCTCCCATTAAATAATTATGAAGATATATTGGATGTGTTGTATGGTGTATTCTGTATCCCCAGATAGGCTGTTTGGCATAAGGTCCTTCTTGAAGAACTTCATCATATGTATTCCAATAAAGATTGTTTATGTCATCAAGATTTTTAACATCATTTAGATATAATCTCTGATCAAATAAAATATCTGGAATTCTTCCAAAATTATTGATTTTATTCCATTTTTTTAAATTTCTCATTTGATTGTTAATTTTCTCTATATCTCTTTCAATAATATCTTTGTAAAAAAATTCATCATATAAAAATGAGCCAAATAAATTTGCGATTCCCTCAAAAATGATACCGCTTATTCCAAAATTCAAAATTCTTTCTTCAGGATCAATTTTAAAAGAATGAATACCATGACCCGTTTCATGAAGCAAAACTCCAAATTCATTATACATATTTTTTACATTGGCAAG
Source organism: Candidatus Mcinerneyibacterium aminivorans (assembly GCA_008086245.1). GTDB lineage: Bacteria > Macinerneyibacteriota > Macinerneyibacteria > Macinerneyibacteriales > Macinerneyibacteriaceae > Macinerneyibacterium > Macinerneyibacterium aminivorans. The sequence continues at coordinate 10,574 of VSIX01000009.1, read as the reverse complement.
TATTCGGGAATCTTCTCCATATTCTATAGGAAAATTATATCCCCATTCCGATTTGTTGTTTCTGGAAAAAATATCATATGTAATATTATATTGTTCAAGATCAATCCCAAATTTATTGAAAAACTTAGATAATATTTCATAATAATCCAACATATTAATATTTTCCTTTAATACCGGAGAAATTTTACCATTTAGATATGCTTCATCCCAGGGTTTTAATTCAGCCTTGTTTAAATACTTTTTTGCATATTTTTTTCTTATATCCTTCATCGCCGGAAGTATTTCATGAGTTTCATTTATCCAGTTATTAAATATTTCTGTAGAAAGCTCCTGTTCATCAAGTTTGTACTCAACAAAATCTTTATAGCCGGATTTTTCAGCAAACTGCTTTCTCAAGTTCAACAGCTCTATAAACCCTCTTTCAACCAGTGGTTTATTTATTTGCTTTCTAGACATATATGCCTTTTTCCTCAACTCTTCATCTTCATTTGTGGTGAGAATCTGATATATATCTACTGATGTTACCTTTTTATCATCAATTTCATATCTAAAATTATTTAAAATCTTTGATAAATCAGTAGTTAATTTTCTTATTTCAAGTCTTAGGTCATTGAGTTCATCCGAAAGATGATACTTTTCAAACATATCTTTCATTATTTTAACTTTTCTCTTATTAAGTTCGTCGCTTACTTCTTTTTCTTTTTTAAGAATATAATTGTAATTATTTTTATCCTTATAATACTCAATTAAATCTTTCTGTGCCTGCTGTATGCCAAAATCGAAACCGGTAGTATAATTAGTCCAGTTAAGTTTAGAAAGCATAATCTGATGCTCTCTTATATTTTTTGCCATATCATTTAATTTTTTCATAAAGACTCCTTACAATAATCGTTTTTATTTAAAAATAATAAATAAGAGAAAGAGAGGGAAGGGGGAAGAAAAGGGGGATAAGATGGGTTCCCTCTCTTTTGTTGAAAACTATACTAAAACAAATTTTTTGTATAAAGGCCATAATAATAACCTTCTTTTTCAAGAAGGGTTTCATGATCACCAGTTTCAATTATTTCTCCATTTTTAAGAACATGTATTTTATCAACATGTTTTACAGTACTTAATCTATGAGCTATTATAATAGTAGTTCTATTTTTACTTAATTCATACATTGATCTCTGTATTAATGATTCAGATTCATTATCAAGAGATGAAGTTGCTTCATCAAATATCAGCATAGGAGGGTTTTTTAAAAAAACTCTGGCAATGGAAATCCTTTGTTTTTGTCCACCAGAAAGCTTTACTCCTCTTTCCCCCACCTGAGTATCAAAACCATTTTCAAGAGAACTTATAAATTCAAATATATTAGCATTTTTCGCTGCTTCAATCATCTCTTCTTCTGTAGCATCTGGCTTTCCATACATTATATTATCCCTTATAGTGCCATCAAATAAAAACAAATCCTGTCTAACGATACCGATATTATTCCTTAAAAAATTCTTCTTAAGATTCATTATGTCATGTCCATCTATCAATATCTTACCTTTATCCGGTTCATAAAAACGGGGGATTAGAGAAATTAAAGTACTCTTTCCGGCTCCAGATTCCCCTACAATAGCTATTTCTTCACCATTCTTTACTTCTATATTTATATTTTTCAATACCATATCTTTTGTGTTTTTATATTTAAAATAAAGGTCTTTTATCTCAATTTTACCTTTAATATCATCATAGGAATAAGCATCCGTTTTATCTTCTATATCCGGATCTATTTTCATTACTTCTAAAAATCTCTCAAAGGCGGCACTGCCGCGTTGAAATTGCTCTGTAAAATTAATTAATCTATTAATTGGTTTCAGGATAATATTTATATATAAAATAAATGCTATTAAGTCAGCTGCTCCCAATTCACCATTAAAAATCAACCATGTTCCTGCTCCAATAATTATTACAAAATAAAAATCGGATAAAAATTGAAAAACTGAGTGAAAAACCCCAAGTATCGCATAAACATTTTCCTTTGCATATTTAAAAGTTGAGTTTGCATTTTCAAATTTATCAAGCTCAACCGATTCATTTGCATATGACTTAACTTCTCTAATCCCCTGAATTGAATTTTCTACAGTACTGTTGATATCGGCAATTTTTCTTCTGACCTTTCTAAACCCATTTCTCATTTTGCCGCCATAAAATACCCCCCATAAAAACATTAAAGGCAAGGGTATAAGCGCTATAAGTGCCAGCTTTACATTAAAAGAAAACATGAAAAGAAATGCTCCCAATATTTTTAAAATCGACAAAATAAGGTTTTCAGGAGCATGATGTGCAACTTCAGCAATTTTGCTGAGATCATTTGAAATTCTGGACATTATATGTCCAGTTTTTGTATTATCATAATAATTAAATGATAGCTTTTGAAGGTGTCTAAATATATCTGCTCGCATATCATATTCCATCCTAACACCTAAAATATGCCCCCACTTAATTCTTATATAGGTACAAACCAGCTTTATTAAATAAATCCCAACCATGATATAAAGAGCATTAATAATTAAATCAACATTTTTCTGTGGGATATAATCTCTGATTAGTGTTCTTGTTAAAAAGGGAAAAAACACCTCAACAGTTGTAGCAACAAGTGCTACAAACATATCCAGGCTAAACAGCCCTTTGTGCGGTTTGTAGTAACTTATAAACTTTTTTAACATATATCCCCTCGTTATTTCTTATCCCTAAATAATATTAGGGATATTAGCTTTTATGTCAAGGATTATTTATCTAAAAATTAATTATATTTAATTATTACATTCACAAAAGACAGTTATTGTTAATTAATTTAAGATTATCACTATATACCTTAATATTTTTAAGATTACCCCTCATTTTAACAGTAATCAAAATGCCAACCTTAAAATATTAAAAATATTATATTTTGTTGACATTAATTATTTTTTATTTATTATATTTTTGAAAACTAATTAAGGAGTTACTATGAATCTTAGAGAATATTTTGATAAAGACGATATTATAATTGAAAATAAGAGGAGAACTAAAAAAGAGGTTTTAAAATACCTAACCGAGCTGGCTTCAAATAAACATAATCTGGATAAAGATTATTTATTTAATAAAATATTAGAAAGAGAAAGGAAATTGACAACCGGTATAGGGGGAGGATTAGCAGTTCCTCATGCCAGATTGTCAAATATCAACAAGTGCCATCTTATCATTTTAATTAATAAAAAGGGCATAGATTTCGAAGCTATGGATGATAATAAAGTGAATGTTGTGGTTTTAATTTTATCCCCTAAAAATAAAGTCAAAAATCACATCGCCCTTCTTTCTAAAGTATCATATCTTCTTACCGAAGAAAACAATATAGACCATATCTTGAAAACAAACTCCACTGAAGAGATAGTAAAGAAACTTAATTCTTAATTTTATAATTTAGTTAGATATTTATTTGTTTATATTTTCATTTTAATATATAATTTAAAATATGACTGATAATAATAAATCCATATATTTAAAAATAAAAAAAGACCTTCAAATTTGGAAATTTTCTTTTTATGGATTCTTTAAAAACCTAAGATTTTTTGAACCTTATCTATACATTTATTTATTAAATTTAAATTTTTCTCTTTTTCATATAGGTTTATTATTTGCAATACGTGAAACTACAATTTACATACTTGAGGTTCCTTCCGGGGTTTTTGCCGATAATTACGGTAGGAAAACATCCCTCTTAATATGTTTTATTTCATATATAATATCTTTTATACTATTTTTCTTTGTAGCAAGCTTTTTTTTAGCATCAATTGCTATGTTCTTTTTTGGTATCGGAGAAGCTTTTCGTTCTGGAACGCATAAATCTATAATATACAGCTACCTTGAAAGAAAGGGCTGGTTTGATCATAAGACATTTGTTTATGGCAGAACCAGATCTTTTTCACTAATTGGAACCTCGATCTCTGCCTTTTTATCCATTTTTTTGGTATTAAATATCCCCTCCATGAAATGGATTTTTATAATAACAATATTTCCCTATATCCTAGATTTTATATTAATAGTGTCATATCCATCTTATTTAAATGAAAAAAGCGGGGCAAAATTTAGTTTTGATAAATTTATACAACTCACTTTTTCCCAGTTGAAAAATCTATTTCAAAGTATTAAAACAACAAAAATCCTTTTAAGTTCATCAATTTTTGATAGTATTTTCAAATCTTCCAAGGATTATATCCAGCCGGTTTTAAAAAATATTATCGGAGCTGCTGGAGTATATATTCTTACCAGTTATTCTGCAGAAGAAAATATGAAAATAATCCTGGGATTAACCTATGGTATTTTTTATATATTTAATTCCATTGCTTCCAGAAATGCATACAGAGTTCAAAAAAGAATTAGTTCCTATAATTATATATACTATTCATTTTATCTAATGGGAATAATTTTTGTCTTATTGTCCCTATTAATAAATTTAAAAATTACCATCCTGGTTATAGCATTATTTTTCATTTTCTCTTTTATTCGGAATATAAGAAAACCAATGATTGTTGATGTATTTGGTAATATGGTAAAAACGACCCAAAGAGCCACAATACATTCTGTGGATAGCCAATTAAGATCTATCTTAAAAATATTTATTGCTCCGGCACTGGGGTTTTTATCCGATACATTTTCAATACCATTTGCTTTTTTATCTTTCGGGATTATTTTGCTATTTACGAATATCTTTTTAAAAATAAAGACTATTCAGTAATAATATTTTCTATTAGTTAATCCATAGGTTTATTTAGAAAGATATTTATATTGCTCAAGATGATACGATTGCTCATATTTTTAAATAATTCCTTAATTTAGAACTAAATAGGTAAATATTTTATTCCTGGTCTTCTTCAATATCCACTTCTTTAACTTCCAAATTCTCCATTAGCTGTTCTATTTTTCCTTCTGCATCATTCAAAAGCCCTTCCAGTTCCTTTATGAGCTTAACGCCCTCTTCAAATAACTCCAAAGATTTGTTTAGGTTTATATCCCTGTCTTCCAGTTTTTCTACAATATCTTCGAGCCTTTTTATTTTTTCCTCAAAATTTTTCATTCTTATTCTCCTTTTTGAATTTATCCCGGAATAGTTCTTTTCTAACATCAAGCACTTCACTTATAATCTCTCCATCTTTTAAAATATTTGATATTTTATCCCCGACATTTACTTTTTTAACACTATCTACAATTTCTTTGTCTTTTTTTATAAGTGAGAATCCCTTTTCTATAAATTTCAAAGGGCTATTCTCTCTCAGCCTAATTGAAAGCAGCTTCCAGCTGTTTTGATTACTCTCTAAATGTTTTTTTATCAGTTTGCTCAATCGCATTTTAAGATTATTGAGATAAATAAAATAATTTTTAATATCCTCCCGCGGAGAAAGATAGAAAATACTTTTTTTATAACTATCCAGTAAATTTAAAGTTTTTTCATAATAATAATAGGGTTCCTTTATTAATATCCTTTTTAAATTTTCACATTTGTTTTTGTTACTTTCAATTTTGGAGAGCATATTCTTAATTAACAGTTTGCTTTGATTATCAATACTAATTTTAATATCATCCAGTATTTTATCAGGAGAATTTTTACTTAATCTGTGCCTTAAATTTGATATATTTTCAATTAATTTTTCAATTTTAAAATTAAGATTTTTTTCTAAAGACCTTTCAAGATATTTTATAGTTTCTCTTAAATCTATACTTTTTTTGATAACCTTTTCAGCCGCGGATGATGGAGTTTCTGCTCTTTCATCTGCAGTCAAATCGGCTATTGTATAATCCACTTCATGGCCTATTGCTGTTATTACCGGTATTTTTGATTCATAAATGGCATCTGCTACCTCTTCTTCATCAAAAGCTGATAGATCCTGGGAACTCCCTCCCCCTCTTCCTACTATTAACACATCCGCTTTATTGTATCTATTTTGTATTCTGATAGCTTGAGATATCTCTTTTGAAGCCCTTTCACCCTGAACCGAAACAGAACTTATAATAATGTCAACATTCTCATTTCTTCTTTTTACAACTTTTAAAATATCTCTAACAGCCGCCCCTTCAATAGAAGTAATAACTCCAATTTTTTTGGGTAAAAATGGAAGTTCTTTCTTTATACTTTTATCAAAATACCCCTTTTTTTTCAATTTTTTCTTTAGCTTCAGTTTTTTTAATTGCTTTATTCCCTCTCCATAAAGCTCTAAATTTTCTACAATTATAGAATAGGTCCCCCCGGGAACATATACATTAAATTTACCCTTTATTAATACTTCTTTTCCTTTCTTTATCTTTTTATAAATAAGGTCTTTTCTATATTTCCATATTATACATTTTACCTGGCTGTTTTTATCAGAAAGTGTAAGATAGACATGCCCAGTAGAACTCTGATTTATATCAGAAACCTCCCCCTTGATTAAGAAATGCTGCGGGAAAGCCTCACTCATTACTGCTTCGACATATTTATTAATTTCAGTAACGCTAAAAACTTTATCTTTATTTATCATTTTGATATTTATACGCCTGAACCAAATTATTAAATATCATTGCAGTTGTAACCTTTCCAACCCCATTTGGAACTGGAGTTATAGCTTTTGCTTTAGTTTTGGCATTCTCGAAATCAACATCTCCATATACATTATCCCCTTCGAGATTATACCCTGCATCAATTACTACTGCATTTTCAGATATAAATTCTTCTCCAATCAATTTAGCTTTTCCAACAGCTGCTACTACTATTTCACCCTCTTTAACAACTTTGTCCAGATTTTTAGTTCTTGAATGGCAGATTGTGATAGTTCCGTGTCTGTGCATAAACAAAAAAGCAACGGGTTTTCCAACTATATTGCTTCTTCCTACAATTACAATCCTTTTTCCTTTTATTTTGATATTATAAAAATCAAGAATCTTTATTATAGATTTTGCTGTTGCCGGGAAAAGCCCTTCCCTGTTTAGATATAGTTTGCCGCAGTTCTTTTCAGTAATCCCATCGATATCCTTATCACCACTGATACTTTCAACAATATTGTTTCTGTTAAAATCACCTATTATAGGCTGTTCCAAAAATATACCATTAACTTCACTGTCAGTATTTAATTGCCTGATTGTTTTTATTATTTTATCTTCATTTTCGTCTTTGCCAAACTGATAATCTATTGTTTCAATATTCAATTTTTTTGCCGTTTTAATCTTGAATCTCCTATACCAGCTAGAAGCCGAATCATCTCCTATTTGTATTATGGCCATTTTCAGCTGATTATTTTTAGCAAACTTTTTAACCTGGTTTAATAAATCATCGGCAACGGGTTTTCCTTTAAGCAACTTAGTCATCAAGTTCCACCTTCCGTTTCTGATATCTAGATATACTTTTGGCTTTTTTATTCTCAAACTCAATAATTACAGCATTAAACCACTGATTTCTTTTTGCAGATTTAAATCTTTCGGGAAGCCCTGTCAAAAATCTCTGAACAATAATTTCCTTTTTTACCCCAATTACAGAATCAAAACTTCCTGTCATTCCCACATCAGTTATATATGCGGTATCTTCATCAAGGATCCTTTCATCCGAAGTTGGGATATGGGTATGGGTTCCCAGAACTGCATCTACTTTCCCATCCAGATGCCATCCCATCGCCATTTTTTCTGAAGTTGTTTCAGCATGAAAATCACATAGAATCAAATCTACACTGTTTTTTACTCTATCATAAATAATTTCACCTTTTTTAAAAGGACAATCAACAACATTTTCCAGGAAAGTGCGCCCCAGCAAATTAAAAACAGCAATTTTCATACCGTTTTTTTTAAAAGTTAAATATTCCCGTCCGGGGACATCCTCTGGATAATTTGCGGGACGAAGGACAGGATAGTTGTTTTCAAAAAGATTATAAATATCTTTTCTTCTCCAGATATGGTTTCCGGAAGTAAAACAATCTATTCCAGCATCCATCATTTTTTTTAAAGTTGTTCTGGTAACTCCAGCTCCTCCTGCAAGGTTTTCAACATTTGCAAATGTAAAATCTATATCTTCTTTTTCAATAAGCCCGGGAAGAACTTTTTTTACAGCCGTTCTTCCCGGGCCAGCATAAATATCTCCAATAAAACATACTTTATAATTATTTTGCATATTCTATATGCCTTTTTTCTCTTATTACATTAATTTTTATTTTCCCAGGGTAATCAAGTTCTTTTTCTATTTTTGTTGATAAATTGTGTGATAATTGTGCCGCCTTAGCATCATCAATCTGATCTGGTTCAACTATTATCCTTATTTCTCTTCCAGCCTGAATAGCATAGGCTTTTTCAACACCATCGGGTTTGGAAGCAATTCTTTCCAGATTTTCCAGTCTTTTTATATAGGATTCAAGACTTTCTCTTCTTGCTCCGGGTCTGGCAGCAGAAATAGCATCCGATGCTATAATTAGTACAGCATAAGGAGAATTACATTCCGCTTCGCTGTGATGGGCATCTATTGCATTCACTACTGTATCATTTTCACCATATTTTTTTGCGAGTTCTGCTCCAATAGCTGCATGAGTTCCTTCTCTTTCAAAATCAACAGCTTTCCCTATATCATGCAGTAATCCAATTCTCTTGGCCAGCTGAACATTCAATTTCAGTTCTCCGGCCATTATACTCATTATTATTGCACTTTCAATACTATGCTGCAGAACATTCTGCCCATAACTGGTTCTGAACTTTAATCGACCAAGTAATTTAACCAATTTAGGATGAACATGAGAAATATTTAGATCCATTATTACTTCTTTCCCATCTTCTTTAAACTGCTTATCAATATCCTTTTTGGTTTTCTCTACCACTTTTTCAATTCTACCGGGATGTATTCTTCCATCAACTATAAGCTTTTCTAATGCTCTCCGGGCAATTTCTCTTCTAATAGGATCAAAACATGATAGGGTAACGGCTTCAGGGGTATCATCAATTATAAAATCAACACCTGTAACTTTTTGTAGAGTTCTGATATTTCTGCCTTCTCTACCGATGACTCTTCCCTTCATTGAATCCGAAGGAAGATTTACAACAGAAGTTGTATTGTCTGAAACAGTATCAACAGCAGTACGCTGTATAGCCTCAATTATTATATTATTGGCCTCTTTTTCAGCATTTTCTTTAGCTTCATCTTTTATCTTTTTAGCCAAAATATTTGCTTCATCTCTTGCATCTTCTGAAACTTTGTCCAGGAATTCCTGTTTTGCCTCTTCATAATTCATGTTAGTAATATTTGAAAGCTCATCAAGCTGTCTTTTCTTTATTGTTTTAATCTCTTTTTCTTCTTTTTCTAGTTTATCTTCCCAGTTATTAAGTTCTTTTTCTTTTTTATATACCTTGTCTTCTCTTTTTTCCAGTATATCTCTTCTCTTATCAAGCTTCTCCTCTTTTTCCATCAGCCTTTGTTCAAATTTTGTAAGCTGTTTGGATTTCTCTTCCTTCTCTTTTTCAAACTTGTTTCGCCATTCATACAGTTCACTTTTAGCATGAAGTTTAGCTTCCTTTTTAATCGATTCAGCCTCTTTTTTAGCACTATCAATTATTTCCTGTGACTGTCTTTTAACATCTTTTTTTCTTTTTTTATCATATATGGATTTAATAAGAATTGATATTACAGTCCCTAAAATAAATCCAATTATACCGATAACTATAGAATTCATAATATCACCTCCGAAGTTAAATATAATAGAAGAATATTCAGAGGTTAGATTTAAATAGAGAGATGAAAAAACCCGCGGTACCGTTCATGGAATCTATTTCAGTTGAGTCCCTTTTATTCAAGTGGGCATCCCGTAGGCGGCTTCATAAACTCCACCACCCCATGAGGATTCCCCTAGGGATAAATGTTGGCCCAACGAAATAGTATAAACGAATACCGCAGGCAGTTGATATGTTAACAAAAATATATTTGTATTCAATAATTTTCCTAAATTATTTATTTTCATCATCAACTCTATCTTTTTTCAAATTTCTATTTGAATCTTTTTCCTTTTTTAAATCTAAATATTCCTCTATTATATTTAACAAAGTTAATACCAGTACATCTCTAGGTGTATCTAGCTCCGTAATCTCACTCATTTCTTCAACTCTTCGATTAAATTCCTTAATTATTTCATTAAACTCTTCCTGTGGTTTATCTGACTTTAATTTATATGTTTTCCCAAAAACTTCAATTTCAACTACATTCATTTTATTCTCTCATTTTAGCGTTAAATTTTTCTTTAACTTCTTCAATAACATTTTCAATTCTATCATTAACATCTTTTTCACTCAAAGTCTTATCCAGCGATCTGAAAACAAGTGAATAGGCTAAACTTTTTTTATTCTTTTCTAAAGGCTTCCCTTCATAAACATCAAATAATCTTACACTTTCCAAATCTTCCCCTGCTTTTTCCTTTATCAATTCCAGAATCTCACCTGATTTAACCTTTTTATCAACAATAAAAGCTAAATCGAAATACACGGGTGGGAAAAATGAATATTCTTTGTATTCCCTGGAAATATTATAGTAATCTAAAATGTTGTTGATGTAAAGATATAAACCCCAT
>VSIX01000008.1 GCA_008086245.1 Candidatus Mcinerneyibacterium aminivorans | reverse complement strand
TCTCTAATATGATAATTTCAATTCTAAGGAAAAAAATTCCTGCAAGAATAAGGATGATGGTTGAAGTATTGGTTATTGCATCTCTGGTTATTATAGTTGATATCGTATTAAAAGCATATCTGCCCGATATATCGAGGAAGTTAGGTCCCTATGTGGGACTCATTATTACAAATTGTATTATAATGGGAAGGGCAGAGGCATTTGCAATATCGAATCCTCCATGGTTATCCTTTATAGATGGTTTATCTTCTTCACTCGGCTATTCTTATGTTCTAATAACTATTGCAATTTTTAGAGAACTTTTAGGATCCGGTGAGATCTGGGGAATTAATGTGCTTGGAGATTCCTGGATAAATTGGTCCTTCATGGTTATGGCAGGAGGGGCATTCTTTATGCTGGCAATATTTATATGGGCGGTTAAAGGATTATTCATCAAAGGCGAGGAGGAAGGAACATGAATTTTCTATCAGCATTTGCAATATTTTTTGCAGCCATATTTACCAATAACATTCTGTTAACTAATTATCTGGGCATGTGTTCTTTCCTTGCAGTATCGAGAAAAGTTGATACTTCAGTCGGTCTGGGGCTGGCCGTAACTTTTGTAATGACATTTACCAGTGCAATTAACTGGCTGGTTTATCATTTTATTTTAACCCCGCTTGATTTGGTTTATTTGAGATATATAATTTTTATTGTTATAATTGCAGCATTTGTTCAGCTGGTAGAAATGATAATAGAAAGAGTATCGGATATTTTATATGCCTCTCTTGGAATATTCCTTCCCCTGATTACTGTAAATTGTTCCATACTGGGGGTAAGTTTATTTATGGTAATAAGAGATTATACATTTATAAATTCCATCGCTTATGGCTTGGGAAGCGGAATAGGCTGGTTTCTTGCAATTATTGCTATGGCAGGAATTCGTGAGAAAATGGATAGAAGTAGAATACCAAATGGATTAGAAGGTGCGGGGATAGCTTTGATAATAGCTGGGATTATGGCAATGGCATTTGTTGGATTTTCTGGAATGCTTAATTTGAGCTAGGAGTATACAATGTCTCATATAATGATTGCAATATTGGTTTCTGGAGGACTATTTTCATTTTTAGCAGTAATAATGGTTATTGCAGATAATACAATTGCCGATTATGGTGAAGTAAAAATTACTGTAAATAATGATGAAGAGTTAAAAGTTGAGGGAGGAAAGCCCCTTTTGAAAACACTAATGGAAGAAGATATCTTTATTCCTTCTGCATGCGGGGGAAGAGGATCATGCGGATTATGTAAGGTAAAAGTAAACACCGATATAGGCGGGTATCTCCCAACCGAAACCCCATGGATTGAAGAAGAAGAACAGAAGGAAAATATTAGGCTTTCATGTCAGATCAAGGTAAAACAGGATGTTGAAATTGAAATTCCCGAAGAATATTTAAATGTAAAGGAGTTTGAAACAAAAGTAGCTGGGATAAGAGATCTCACCCATGATATCAAAGAAATAACATTGAAATTAATAGAGCCTGAAACTATAGAATTTAAAGCGGGTCAGTTTATACAATTGAGGGTTCCTGAATATAAATTAACAGATGAGCCTGTTTATAGAGCTTATTCAATGGCTTCTTCTCCCTCCCGAAAGAATGAAATTGAACTTGAAATTCGTTATGTTCCGGAAGGTATATGTACAACTTATGCTCATAATTATTTGAAGGAGGGGGATAAGGTAATTATAAACGGTCCTTATGGTGAATTTTATTTAAGAGATAACGATCGGGATATTATTTTTATTGCCGGGGGATCCGGAATGGCGCCAATTAAATCCATTATAACTTTTATGGCTGAAGAGAATATTCAAAGGAAGGCTAAATATTTTTTCGGTGCCAGGAGTCAAAAAGATTTATTTCTTGTTGATAGGATGAAAGAGTTTGAAGAGAAATTATCCAATTTTGAGTTTGTTCCAGCATTATCAGATCCGGAAGAAAACAGCAACTGGGAGGGAGAAACAGGATTGATTACAGAAATTGTGGATAAATATCTTGAAAGTGGAGAAAATAAAGAAGCCTACTTATGTGGAAGTCCTGGAATGATTAAAGCCTGTGTGGAGGTATTGACCGATAACGGTATTCCAGATGAATTAATTTATTTTGATGAATTTGGATAATAGGGGGCGAAAATGAAACAAACAAAAAGAATGAATGAGATTCAGGAAAATATGAAACCCGGAAGGATAACTTTAAATGGATTTTTGGGAAGTGATTCCAGAAATCTGGTGGATATATTGATTGTAGATGATGCTAAAGTTAAAAGATTAAATGTAACTCATAAAAAGATAGCAAGAAAAATGATTGAGTTTAAACAAAAGGGAATAAAGGGAATGGGGGATTTTATCAAAGTAAAACCACATTTTGAGGTTAAAGTTGAAACTGTTAGAGGGAAATTACCATGTCCTTTTGGGGATCCTGGTATTTTTCCGAAGATAAATACTTATGTAAAAAATTTAAGAATAAACAAAAATATTAATTACACGGATTTAAATATACATATGATATGGGCCCATGGATTTTATGAAGGAAAAGGGTCGAAGTTTCGATTAGATCCCGAAACTCTAGTGGAAGTTCTTGAAATAAATGAAATTGAGGATAATTATGAAATTTAAGGAGGTTTGTTATGGAAAAGGAAAAAATACTAAAGGCATTAAAAAAAGGCATGAAAGGTGAAATGGACAGCATTAATCTATATCAGCAGGCGGCAGATAAAGCAGAAGAGGGTGATGAAGTTGCGGATTTCTTTTTAGAAAGGGTAGAAGAAGAAAAGACACATTACAATTATTTGCTTAAATTCTATAAAGCAATAAAGGATGATAAAAATATTAAAAATATTTCAAAAGATTTCCCATCTGTAGAAGAAGAAAAAAGTCCGATTATTTCTGATGAATTCTATAAAAGAATTGGTCAGAAACAATATCTATTTTCTGCTATTTCAACTGCAGCTTTGCTGGAGCTGGAATCAATTAAGCACTACGAAAAATGGGCCAGTTTAAGTAAGGAAAAAGAACTTAAGACATTCTATAAAAAACTTGCCGACTGGGAAAGAGAGCATTATGAAGAAGTATTAGAAATTGAAAAGGAAGCTGAAAAAGAATACTGGATAAAAAATAGATTTACTCCATTTTAATAAAAGAAAAGGCGGATTTCTCCGCCTCTTCTGGATTCTGTAGCCTGAGGCATGTTTCAGGATAGATTATACTTTTAAGCCACCTCACTTTTAACAACATTTCTCCTTTTTACGTATACTTTTTTTCCCACTTTTTAACTTTTTTAAATTTTCTGGGATGTTTTTTTGCTGATTCCTGTATTATACTGTTTCTTTTTCAATCAACTCTTTGTCTTTACCTTTATATATTTTTGCTTGGTGTTAGATAACCTGTAGCTGAGTGTTTATGCTCATTATTATATCAATTAACAAATTTTCCCATCCCTTCTTTTGCTTCTTCTATACTATAGAAAGTTTCTAGCTAAATAACATCATACTTTTTTGTTCTAAATAAAGCTTATATAACAATACTGAAATTAGAAAAATAATTAAAAAAGTTTAATAAAAAATATCCTGTAATATATTATTTAAAACATTTTTGGGGTCAGTGATTAAGTTAATATAAATCAAAATACATGCAACCGATTGCAGAAAACAGAAAATAGAATTCACCCGGTGGAGCTTAGATATCCCTTGAACTGAATACAAGAAGTTGTATAATGCAGATACAGGGATAACTGTATAAATTAAGAGGAGAAAATTTATTATGAAAATAAAAATATTTGGTGGAATGAAGCATTATGTTGGAGAAAAAAATAAGATAAATATAGAAATAGAGGGTAAGAAAAAAGTAAAAGAAATTGCAGAGCAGATAGGTATTCCCGAAGATGCTATCTATCTTGCAATAAAAGATGGCAGATCCCTCGAAAAAGATGATTATGTGACCAATGAAGATAATATTACTTTCATGCCTGTAATTGTGGGTGGATAAAAGTTAGCCAAAGGAAAAAATTAAAATGATTATTGACTACTAATATAATCGTGATAAAATATACAAAAGGTTTAGAAGAACGCTTTGGAGGTGTTATAATGAAAAATTCAAAAGTTAAAAAGTGGGCTGAAAATGTTGTTAAACAGGAAGAAATAGACAAATATCTCATTGATGGAGAAGATTTTATTAAGGATGAACTAATATGGGAAAAGATAGAGAAAAATAAAAATCCGGATAAAGAATATGTAAGGGAAATAATCCAAAAATCGCTTAATATAGAAAGACTGGATCCGGATGAAACTGCTGCTCTTTTAAATGTTGAAGATAAGGATTTATGGGGAGAAATAAAAGAAGCTGCTCTTAAGGTAAAAAGAAAAGTTTATGATAACAGGGTGGTGCTTTTTGCTCCTTTATACATAAGCAATTTATGTGTAAATAATTGTCTTTATTGTGGTTTTAGAAAAGATAATAACGAAGAAGTTAGAAGAAGATTATCAATGGATGAAGTAAAAAAAGAAGCAGAGAGTATGATTAAGATGGGTCATAAAAGGGGACTTGTAGTTTATGGGGAACATCCAAAATCAGATGCAAATTATATAAAGGAAACTATAGAATCTATTTATGATGTAAAAGTTGATACCGGAAGGAAAAAAGGAACAATTAGAAGGGTTAATATAAATGCAGCGCCGATGAAAATTGAGGATTTGAAAAAATTATGGGAAGTTGGTGTTGGAACCTATCAGGTATTTCAGGAAACCTATCACCATGATACTTACAATAAACTTCATCCTTCAGGACCAAAATCAAACTATAAATGGAGATTATATGCACTGCACAGAGCATTAGAAGCCGGTATAGATGATGTAGCAATAGGTGCTTTATTTGGTTTATATGACTGGCGTTTTGAGGTGATGGGGCTTCTGTATCATGCCATTGATCTTGAAAAACAATTTGGAGGTATAGGACCGCACACTATTTCATTTCCAAGACTTATGGATGCTCAAAATGCACCGTATGTTCAAAAAACCAAATATAAGGTTTCGGATGAGGATTTTAAAAAATTGGTTGCTGTTTTAAGGTTATCTATACCATATACTGGATTGATAGTGACGGCCAGAGAAAGACCTGAAATGAGAGATGAGGCAATGATGCTTGGTTGTACCCAAACAGATGCTTCAACCCGAATAGGTATAGGAGCTTATAGTGAAGCTTATAAAGAACAGGAAAAAAACAGACAGCAATTTGTAATTGATGATACAAGAGATGTAGATTCTGTTATAAGAAGATTTGCTAAAATGGGAATGATTTCATCTTTCTGTACCGCTGGTTATAGATGCGGAAGAACGGGTAAAAAAATTATGGATATGTTGACAACCTGCCAGGAAGGAAAATTCTGCAAACTGAATGCTATTCTTACATTTAGAGAATGGCTTGATGATTTTGCATCAGAAGAAACAAGAAAAATTGGGGAAAACTTAATTAAGAAGGAAATTAAAGAGGTTGAAAATGATCCTTATTTTAAAGAAAATGATTTATTAAAGCCTTTTAAAAAATATTATGAAAGAATAAAAAATGGAGAAAGAGATATCTATATTTAAAAAAATTAAAGATAGGATTGATAAGAATAAAAATCTGCATGACAATCTGGAAATTATAGCATCGTTTTTAAGCGGGAAATATGGAATAAAAATATATTTCTGTGAGATACTTGGTGGTAGAAGATGGTCTTATATCGCCGGTTCGAAAGATGTTATGGCACCTACCAAAAAAATTAAAATTAATTCAATTTTAGGACTTGTAATTGATAATTATGAACAATTAGATAAAGAAGAATGGAATAATATAATTAAAATAATTAAAGAGTTACAATGAAATTTAGGGAAGAAAAAGATTATTTGGGAAAAGTTAAAATACAAAAAGATAAATACTATGGAATTCATACTAAAAGGGCTTTAAAGAACTTTCCAATCTCTGATTATAAAATCGATTCAACCTTTATAAAATCATTTGCATATATAAAACATGCTGCAGCATTGACAAACAAAGAATACGGATATCTGGACAGTAAATTAGCTGATTCTATTGTTCAGGCCTGCACTGAAATCGAAAATGGAAAATTCCATGAGCAAATAGTGGTAGATCCTTTCCAGGGTGGAGCTGGAACCTCTACAAATATGAATTTCAATGAGGTAATAGCAAATCGTGCTAATGAAATACTTGGATATGAAAAGGGAAGTTATTCAGCTGTTGATCCTCTGGATCATGTTAATAAGCATCAATCTACCAATGATGTTTTTCCCAGTGCTCTTCAGGTTGCTGTTTTATTTGGGTTGCACGATCTGGAAAAAGAGATTATGAAATTGCAGGATTCGCTTCAGAAAAAAGAGCAAACTTTTAGACATATATTAAAAATTGGTAGAACTCAATTACAGGATGCTGTTCCGGTGACTTTAGGAATGGAATTTGGGGCATGGGCCAATGCGGTATCAAGAGACAGGTGGAGAATTTTTAAATCCCGTGAGAGAATAAAGCCTTTAAATCTAGGTGGTACTGCTGTTGGTACAGGTCTGGGTGCTCCTAAAAAATATATTTTTAAAGTAGTTGAGAATCTTAAGGATTTAACCGGTCTTACCATAGCAAGAGCAGAAAATTTGATAGATGCAACCCAGAATAAGGACAGTTTGGTTGAGGTTTCAGGAATGCTAAAAGCATACGGTTCGAATTTACTAAAAATTACATCCGATTTAAGGCTGTTAAGCAGCGGACCTAAAGCAGGAATAAATGAAATTAGTCTTCCCAGAGTTCAAAAGGGATCTTCTATTATGCCTACAAAAATTAATCCTGTTATTCTGGAATCTGTTTCCCAGATTGCTTTAAAGGTCATTAATAATGATAACTTGGTTGGTCAGATTGCGGGTTTGGGAAATCTTGAAATAAATCAGTTTCTTCCTTTAATGATGCATACACTAATGGAAACTCTAAAAATTTTAATTTCAGGAACTAATATTCTAAGAGAAAAGTGTATAAAGGGTATAGAAGCAAATGAAAAAGTAGCTAAAGAATATGCTTTAAATAGTAAAACTATAGCTACAATATTTGTGCCTAAACTGGGGTATGAAAAGGTTGAGCATATTATAAAAAAATCAATAGAGGAAAATAAAACTATAAAGAATGTTATTCTGGAAGAAGAATTAATGGAAGAAGATGAAATAGATGAGATGCTATCACCCTGGAATATGTATAAACTCGGATTTGATGATTAATATTTAAATAAATTTATATACTGTTACATGTGAAAATAGTTCCATTTTTTAAAATAAACTTGATGTAAAACTTTTATTTGATTGGAGTAATTATGCAGATAAAAACTGATTTTCTGGTTATTGGATCAGGTATTGCAGGCCAGCTGACATCTCTTGAGCTGGCAAAAAAGGGAAAAGTAATTTTAATATCCAAGGATAAAATTAAAGAGGCAAATACTTTCTATGCTCAGGGTGGAATAGCGGCGGTAATGGATAAAGCTAATGATTCTTTTGAAAAGCACATAGAAGATACTCTGTATGCCGGAGATAATTTGTGCAATGAAGAAATTGTGGATGAGATAATTAAAGAATCTCCAAATGTTATAAAGAGGTTGCAGCAGCTGGGGGTGAATTTTGAAGAAGAAAACAGCAGTTTTAAGCTGTCAAAAGAAGGAGGACATTCCAGAAATAGGGTTCTTTATTACAAAGATATTACAGGCCAGGAAATTGAAAATAAACTTTTTAGCAAAGTTAAAGATCACCCCAATATAATTGTTTTAGCCTATCATTTTGCAGCAGATTTGATTATGGAATCAAAGCTTTCTACAGTAGAATCTGATGAAAAAAGATGCTGGGGAGCATTTGTATATAATAAACTTGAAAATCAAATGATATCAATTGGTGCAAAGAGAACTATCCTGGCAACCGGCGGCGCAGGCAAGGTTTATCTTTACACTTCAAATCCTGATATTGCCACAGGCGATGGCATAGCAATGGCTTTTAGGGCGGGTGCTACAATTCAAAATATGGAATTTATGCAGTTTCATCCTACTACTCTTTATCATCCTTATGCTAAAAACTTTCTTATATCCGAAGCAGTAAGGGGAGAAGGGGGAGTGTTAAAAACTATTAAAGGAAAACAGTTCATGCATAAGTATCATAAGCTCAAATCACTTGCTCCAAGAGATATAGTTGCCAGATCAATGGATACAGAGATGAAAAAAGATGGTGTGGACCATTTATATCTGGATATTTCTATGAAATCGAATAAATTTATTAAAAACAGATTTCCAAATATATATAAAAAATGTTTGCAATTTAATATAGATATTACAAAAGATATGATTCCAGTTGTTCCTGCGGCACATTACAACTGTGGAGGAATAAAAGCAAAAGTAAATGGAACTACAGATATTGATAACCTTTTTGCT
>VSIX01000007.1 GCA_008086245.1 Candidatus Mcinerneyibacterium aminivorans | reverse complement strand
GTAGGTCTTTGGTCTGTAAGTAATTCCTTTGAGGCTCTTAAAATTTTCTTCATTTCATTCGAAAAATTTAGATTAAGATAAAACATTTTGAAAGTTGTTCCTTTGAAGCTTTTAAAAATTGCTACCGCAATTTTTGACCTCCGTCGTTGGTCTTTGGTCTTTGGCTTGAAAGTAATTCCTTTGAGGTTCTTAAAATTTTCTTCATTTCATTCGAAAAATTTAGATTAAGACTAAGATTAAGTGTGAGTTAAAAAATTCAGAATGTAGAATCCAGATTTTAAATCGCTATTTTTCAATATATTATTTTATAGCCTAAGAAACGAATTTTTAATCTTTTCTACCAATAGCTTTTTATTTTATAAAGATTAAAAACCCGCTTCTTTCAGCAATATAAATTACTATCTTACATAATTAGACTGATAATCGAATGAAGTATCGGTATAAGTAATTGTAATGTAGGACCTTAATTCTGCCAAAGATGAAAACCAATCTTCTGCGGTAATCGTTCTGTTTCTTATAAAATCATATTCTGCTATATCAAAAGGTGGTACCACCTGCGGTGTATCTACGGATTTGCTACTCATTTTACCAACTAGTTGATAGGACTCAGTAAGGTAAGATCCATATTCCAGATGAAAGTCGGTTGTTGGTATAGCATCTTCAAATTTAAATTTTACCATATAAGCTGAATAATCGGATGGCTGAATAAGTAAAAAGCCGTAAAAGTATCCGTTTGAACTGTATAATTCTGCCTTTATATGAGGATCGGTTTCGGAAGGAGTTCCCTGAATATAGATTGTAACAGAGTTTTCTTCCGGATATAGTATAACTCCCACTCCTGAGGGATCATCCGGAGAATGTATCCAGAACCCTTCTTCTATGTTTTCTCCATATAGTGTGATAGTATTTTGTAGGTTTAACGGATCCGTAACCGTAGCTTCCCATCTATTTTCTGTACTGTTATATTCAGCATTTGCAGCAAATTCATTGTAAATGTTTAAATAATTTTGTAAACCTGGAAGCATTCCTACCTGTAAATCAAAAATATCCTCATAATAAATATCGGTGGAAAAATCGCTTTGGGAAGCGGCTGTTCCTAAATCATCAAAAGCACTGTTCATTGTACTAAGAAGTTCCGCTTCAGGGGGATTATTCCCTGTATTTGATGTGCTTGAACAACCGAAGACAAAAAGAATAATTGATAAAACAATAACAAGTGTGAAAAATTTTCTAACCATATTTCCCTCCTTTTAATAATCTATATTAGCTCTAATTTGTTGATATGGCAATAATTATTGTTTATTAAAAAATCAAAATAAGGGTTTTGATTGAAAAATTATGATAAAAGAATTTTTAGAACTCATTACCTGAAAGTACTTCTAAGGTATTACATCTATTACATATTACGGATAAGAACTTCAGAAACTAACTTCCGTCACTAAAAATCTCGTCAGTGATTAAAATTGCGAATTGCTAATGGCGAATTAGAAATAGAGTATTCTGTTTTCAGTGACCTGAAACATACCGAGAACACAGATAACAGAATTCAAAAAAAGTCATTACGGGGAAGAATTTTTTAAAAAAACTGATGAAGTGATCTCAAGCACTACTTTGTATGTACTTTTAAATCTTTTCTTCAGAAAAATAAGTATTAATTTTTACTTAAACTTAAACTTTAACTTAGGTTAAAATCATCTCTAAAAATTTTTTATTGATTTACAATATCTTCACAATTCTATCTTATAATTAATAATATAGAAAAACGATGGAAGGTATATAGGGTTGATATTTCGATTAGCGAAAAAATTGACAGACGGCGAAAAATATGTATAATAATTTAGCGGAGTAAGGCACTATCAATGGTTTACAAATTGATTAGAGTTTCTATACTTATTACCATGCATTCTATGGAGAATGCAAGCAGGAAAATATAAATAAATATCGATTTATTGAAACATTAAGAGTTTTGAACGTATCTAATAATAAAAAGATATGAGTATAAATAAAAATATGATCGAGGAAAGGAGTATTTTGAAAAAAATATTCGCAGTATTAATTGTATTATCATTTTTTATTCAAATTAACGGTATTACTCTTCAGGATGCGGTAAAAATTTCATTAGAAGAAAATTTGGACTATAAAGAGGCAAAAATTAACAAAAAAATATCGGGTATAAATAAAAATAATTCTCTTCTTGGAATGATTCCGGATTTATCAACCACGGTTGATTATGATGCTCTTGATGAAAGTTATAAAAAGAATTTTAGATTGTCCCAGGATATATTTTATTCCGGACAGGAAATATTTTCCTATTTATCTTCTAAATATAATTATGAATATGCAAAGAATTATTTAAAAAATAAAAAAAATGAAGTCATAATTGAATCTGTCAAAAAATATCTGGAATTGTTAAAGGCCCAGGATAGGGTTGAATTATGGGATGTGGAGGTAGAAAAAGCTAAAAATGATTATGAAAAAGCCGAGAAAATGTATGAATACGGGAATACGGCAAAGCTTGATTTACTGGAAAGTAAAAATTATTATATGTATGCAAAGCATAATTTAAAAGTTGAAAAAAATAATTACAATTTAAGGAAAATCGAATTCGAGGAATATTTAAATAAGGAGATTGATGTAATAGAAGAATATGAATTTCCGGAGCTAACCATTAAAAATCTTGAGAGCTATATGGATTTTGCAGAAAATAATAGCTATGAATATGAAAATTTGGTTTTAAATTATAAGGCTAATAAGTATAATTACTGGAGCTATAAAATGGAAAAGCTGCCGCAGGTGAATTTTTTCCTTGAGAAAAATTATACTGATAAAGAGTTTGATAGCTATGAAAACGATGCTTTGACATATGGAGTAAGTGTTGATCTTTCGGGATGGCTTTATTCATCGGTTAATGCAGATTATTCTTACAGTGAATATGATGATATTATTAGCAACCTTCCCGAAGCCAGCAATGATGAAGTTTACTCCCTGACAATGAATATCCTGAATGGGGATTATACAACTTCTTCGGTTTTGCAGAAAAAAATATCATATTTAAGGTCAAAAAAGAGGATCGAAAATGAAAAAAGAGCACTGGAAAAGCTTATAAAGACCGCTTATTACAATTTGGTGGATGCAAAATCCTACTATGAAATGCAAAAAATGAATTTAGAAGCAAAACAGGAATTGAGGCGAAAGAGGATGAAAGAATACGAGCTTGGGATTATTGATTCCAGCGAGAGATTTGATGCCATTAAGCAGTATCTTCAGGCTGAAATTGACTATATAGATGCAAAATATAATTATTATATCAGCTGGTACAATCTTTTAAAAGTTGTAGGTAAAGAAATTGAAATATAGGATAAATTTTGTTTAGTACAGGGATGAAAGGGGCATTTTGATGAAAAGAACGTTGGTTTATATAATAATAGGAATTATGTTTTTTGCATGTTCAAAAAAAGAAACGAATAAAAATAAGAATAACAAGAAAAAAAATAATGAAGCAGTGGTATATATCTCAAACCCTGAAAGAAGGCATCTGAAAAATTATCTTTCTTACAGTGTAAGCCTAAAGGCCAAAAGAGATGTTTATGTTTATGCTCCTGCAAGTGAAAGGATTGTTTCAATTTATGTTAAAGAGGGCGATAAGGTAAATGAGAATGAAGTAATTGTAGAAATGGATAATGAAGAAGAAAAATTAAAGTTTAACAAGGCCAAAACAAATTATACAAGTATTAAAAATGAATATGAAAGAAGCAAAAAGCTATATGAGGAAGGATTAGTTTCTAAACAGGAGTATGAAAATATTTTAGCAAAATATGAAAGTGCGAAGGCAGATTATGAAATGCAAAAAAAACAGCTTGATGATTTGACTATTAGATCGCCAATAAAAGGTATAGTTGGAAGACGATTTGTTGAGGAAAAGGAAAGAGTACAAATGGATCAGAAGCTTTTTAGAATAGTGGATGCTGATATTTTGAAAGCCGATATTAATCTTCCGGAGGAAGAATATGAATTTGTTAAAATGGGCTCAAAGGTTGAAATTTTTAAAAAGGGAAGCAGTGAAAAAATTACTGGATTTGTAAATGAAATAAGTCCGATTATTGATGATGAAACAGGTACTTTTAGAGTTGAAGTAAATGTCAAAAGAGAAAAAGGTTTCATACCGGGAATGTTTGTTAATCTTGATATTATAACCAGAGAAAAAGAAGACTGTTTATCTGTACCCAAAAAAGCAGTTATTGAAAAGGAAGATAAAAAAGGGGTATATGTTGTAAATGATGAAAAGGCAAAATTTGTTGAAGTGACTACAGGTATAGAACAGGAAGATTATGTTGAAATAATAAAAGGGTTAAATCCAGAACAAAAAGTAATTGTTGTAGGTCAAAATATGATTGGAGAAAACCAAAGAGTAAAAGTTATGAATCAAAAAAAAGATGAAGGTATAGAAAAGAATAAAAAGAAGGAAAACAATGAAAATAGTTGATATATCAGTAAAACGGCCCGTTACAACGGCAATGATAACACTTGCCGTAATTGTCTTTGGCCTGATAAGTTTAGATAAACTTCCTATTAATTTAATGCCGGATATTTCCTATCCCACCATTACTGTAAAAACTGACTGGGAAGGAGTGGCACCTGAAGAAATCGAAGAGCAGCTTACAAAGCCTATAGAGGAAAATGTTGCCATAATGAACGGGCTGCAGAATATGGTTTCATATTCCAAGCCCGGGATGTCAATCATAACCCTTGAATTCAACTGGGATACCGATATTGATAATTCTGTTTTAAATTTAAGAGAGATTTTAAGCAGAATAGATTTTCCGGATGATGCTGAAAACCCCCAAATATTGAGATATAATCCAAATCTTGAACCTATAATGCAGATTGCTTTTTCTTCTGAAAAAGATACTCTGACAGATATTCGAATGCTGTTAAAGGATAATTTAAAAGATAACCTTCTTACATTAAACGGAGTTGCTTCTTTAAATGTAAAAGGAGGAAGCGACAGAAATTTATTTATAGAGCTTGATACTCTTAAATTATCGGCGCTGAATCTTTCTGTTTCAGATATCTATCAGCAATTAAATCAGGAAAATGAAAGCTTTTCTGCAGGCCAAATCGAACAGGAAGAGGGAGAATATTTAATAAGACTTCTTAACAAGTTTGAAAATTTAGATGATGTAAAAAATTTAATAATTACTACAAAAGATAATAAAAAAATACTATTAAAATCCATTGCTGATATTTATGTGGAAAAAGAAAAGGAACAGAGTATTACAAAACTAAACGGGCAAAGGGCTGTTTTTACAGAAGTGTATAAAACTTCCGGTGCAAATACTGTAACTGTAGCAGGGGAAATTAAAAGAGAACTTGCAAATTTTAAAAACAATTTTGATCTTGATTACAGTATTGTAAAGGACAAATCAGTCTTTATAAGTTCCTCGATTAAGTCTGTTTTTAGCTCTGCAATATATGGAGGAATTCTTGCAATAATAATTTTATATTTATTTCTGAGGGATAAAAAACCAACAATGATAATAGCAGGAGCAATTCCGATCTCTATTATCGCAGTTTTTTTGGGGATGTATTTAAAAGGTATTAGTTTGAATATTATGTCTATTGGAGGTCTTGCCCTTGGGGTTGGAATGCTTGTGGACAGCTCCATAGTTGTGCTGGAAAGTATTGATAGGGTAAAAAAAGAGAAGTATGATAATTTGAAAAAAAGTTCCATTTACGGAACAAAGCTGGTTGGAACAGCGATATTAGCTTCAACCTTAACGACAATTTCGGTTTTTCTCCCGATTGTTTTTGTAGAGGGGATTGCTGGTAAACTTTTTGCTGATCAGGCATTTACAGTTGCTTTTGCTTTAATAGCCTCTCTAATTGTTTCAATAAGTGTAATACCAATGGTATCGGCCCTAAGTTTCAAAAGAAAACGCCTTGTAGGAGATGAAATGACGGAGGTGGATAGAAAAGAAGAAGGAACAATCTATCTACCTGAAAAAATACTTAAAAGAATCCTTTCATTTCTGAAAAAAATATATGTAATAATTCTGGTATTTATCCTAAGATTAATTAAGAAGGTTACTTCTTTTAAGGGGAAAAAGGGTGTTCTTGAATCAGTATTAAATGGCTTCGAGGAGGGGTTTAACAGATTGCAGAAATACTACAATAATATTCTGGAAAAGGCCCTTCATAATAGAAAAAAAGTTTTAATTTATGCCGGAATATTATTTGTTGTTTCATTTATTTTGTTTCAATTCCTTGATGTTGAAATGATGCCAAAAGTTAATAGGGACGAGTTTACTATATATGTTTCCACAGAAAAAAATATGGATAAAAATTTAATTGAAAGCATGGTTGATGATTTTGTAGTTCAGATGAAAAAAAGTGAAATGGCGGATATAGTTTATAGCAGAATAGGAGAAGAAGAGGAGGAAACAGTTGAAGTACAAAACGAGGAAACTATACAGCTTTATGTAAGGCTGAATGAAGGAATCAATCCAAATAAGGGGATAGAATATGCACGAAATTTGCTTGAAAACATGCCGGGAATCGAATATAAGTTAGAATTTCCAAAAGTTTTTGAAACACAGATGAATCCTATTCAGGTGGAAATCTATGGGGATGACCTGGATAGTCTAAAAAATATTACTGAAAAGATTAAAAATAAAATATCACAAAATAAAAAATTGGAAGATATAAGGGTAACCCTAAGAGATGGGAAACCGGAAGTAGCTATAAAATTCAACAGGGATAAATTAGCAAAATACAACCTGGATGTTAGAACTATAAGCAGAATGCTTGAACTTGAAATTAAAGGTGATACCACAAATAAATATGATTACAGGGGAGAAGAGCTTGATATTAAAGTTATTGGAAGGGGACGAACTCTACAAACTTATAGAAGGTTAAAGGACTTTTCAATGAATACTTCCAGCGGAAAAGTTCTTCTTGACAATGTGGCAGATATAAAACTTATAACCGGGCCATCTTCTATTACCAGAAAAGGACAGGAACGGGTTAGTCTAATTACTGCTAATTATACGAGAGGCTCACTTAATACTATAATTTCCGATATTAAAAAAGTTGTTAATAATCAGGATATTCCCTCAAATTTTAGAATTGAGTTTGGAGGGCAATCGGAGGAAATGAAAAAATCCGGAAGCAGTTTAACCTTTGCAATATTTTTAGCAATATTTTTGGTGTATATAGTGATGGCCAGTCAGTTTGAATCGTTAGTTCATCCATTTATAATCATATTTTCTATTCCGTTCTCTCTGATAGGGGTTATTATCGCATTATTTATTACCGGCAACTCTATTAACATAATATCTCTAATCGGTCTTGTAATGCTTGCCGGGATAGTTGTTAACAATGGTATTGTACTGGTGGATTATATCAATCATCTTATTAGAAATGAAAATATGGAAGTTATTCCTGCAATTATAAAGGGAGGGAATGTTAGGTTAAGACCCATTATGATGACAACTTTAACAACTGTTCTGGGATTGGTTCCTATGGCAATTCTTGGTGGAAACGGTAGCGAATTGAGAAGTCCTCTTGCCTGGACCGTTATTGGAGGGTTGTTGAGTTCTACTGCTTTAACTCTGGTTTTTATTCCGGTAGTATATTCATTTCTAGAAAAGGGAAATAAATGAAATTTGCTTCTCTATCTTTAAAAAGGCCTATTACTATTCTTATGATATTTCTGGGATTGTTTGTTCTGGGATTGGTTTCATTAAACAGAATCCCCCTGGGATTTTTGCCTTCTACTTCTGGAGAACATGCGTGGATTTCTTTCCCATATAGGGCTTCTACTCCCAAAGATGTTGAGGAAAAAATTTTAATTCCAGCTGAAGATGCTCTGGCTACTCTTCCAAAGTTAAAAGATATGTGGGCAAGAGCTTCTGCAGAATCGGCTGGGATATCCCTTGATTTTGAAGAGGGTGTGGATATGAATATGATGGTTGCTGAGATCAGAGATAGACTGGACCGTATTAGGGATGATTTTCCCGATGATTTTGAGAGATATTATATATGGAGACATGACACTGGAGATATACCCATACTGTGGCTCGGGTATAATTTGAAAAATAATTTAGAAACAAATGTTAATATAAAAGATGAAATAGAAACAAAAGTAAGAGCTATAAATGGAGTTAGTCAGATTGATATAGAGGGAGTTATAACAAATGATATATTAATAAAAGTTGATGAAGATAAACTTAGGCAGTTTAAAATATCACAGTACACATTACTGGAATCTCTCAGAAATAATAATATAAATTATTCTATGGGGAAAATTGAAACAGATGAAACCACATACTATGTTAGAACTTTAAATAAATTTAATTCATTTGACGAAATAAGGAATATGCCTTTAAAAGGGGATATTTATGTTAAAGATGTCGCTAAAATAACCAGAGAAAAGCAGCAGGAGGATGATTTTAGAAGAATTAATGGGCATCGTTCCCTAACATTTTCCGTTCATAAAGAATCTTCTTCAAACACTGTAAGAACATCAGAAGAGGTTTTGAAAACTCTAAACAAAATTGAGAATAAATACAACATTGAAATTTATACACTTTTCAATCAGGGGGCACAGATTAAACAGAGTCTTCAAAATTTAATTCAAAATGGAATATGGGGAGCATTGCTTGCAATTGTTGTTTTGTACTTTTTTTTAAAAAAACTTAATTTAACATTTATTATCGCTTTTGAAATTCCATTATCAATTATTTTTACTCTCGGAGTAATGTATTTTTTAAATATAAATTTAAATATAATTTCTATGATGGGATTGATGATTGCGATAGGAATGCTGGTTGATAATGCGGTAGTTGTTACGGAGTCTATATATAAATTAAGACAGGAGGGAAAGGGTCTGATCAAATCTATTAT
The DNA here is from genome assembly GCA_008086245.1 of Candidatus Mcinerneyibacterium aminivorans. Taxonomy (GTDB): domain Bacteria; phylum Macinerneyibacteriota; class Macinerneyibacteria; order Macinerneyibacteriales; family Macinerneyibacteriaceae; genus Macinerneyibacterium; species Macinerneyibacterium aminivorans. The sequence goes on along the minus strand of VSIX01000007.1, from coordinate 2,059 downwards.
CCGGGGAACCAATGAAATTGGCCTGGCTGTTTTTACAGCTTCTTTAACAACAATGATTGTGTTTTTACCTCTGTTTTTATCCTCCGGACGATTTGGAGATTTTCTTAAATATATTGCAGCTACTATAATTATTGCATTATCCATGTCTCTTATATCCTCTCTTTTATTAATACCGCTTTTCAGCTTTGTGTTTATGAAGGATGCGGGGGGAAAAAAAGATTTTACCCTTAGGATAAAAGGTTTTTATAAAAAGTTGCTTTCCTGGTTTATAAATCATAGAATTTATACAGTTTTAATTATTATCATTTTTATTTTTCTTTCATTTATACCGATAAAAAATATAAAAAAAGAAAGTATGAACTCCAATTCGGGAAATGATATTGTAATAAGATTTAGAAACCGGGGCGATATAACCCAAAAAAGACTCAAGGAAATAGTATTCCCCGTAGAAAAAAAATTAATTGAAAACAAAAAGGAACTCCATACCCAATATGTAACTACAAGAATTCGTTCAAGGGGGATAAGGGTAAGACTGTTTTTGGACCCCGATAAAATGGATGTGGATAATAATAAAATTATTGATACCATTCAAAAAAAATATCTACCCAAAAATATACCGGGTGTTGATATTCGCTTTGGATGGGGGCATCATTCAGGCGGAGGAGCCAGTGAAAGAAAAGGTGTATTCAATGTAGTTCTTTACGGGAAAGATTTTGAATACTTATATAATATTGCTTCCGATTTGGCTCCGGTATTTGAACAAATTGAAGGGGTTAAAACGGTGGATTATGAGGAAGATGGGGAAACCCAGGAAGTAAATGTGAGGTTAAATCGAAACAAAACAAATCATCTTGGAATAAACAGCTGGCAGGTTCTTTCTTCAATTTCCTCAATGCTCAGAAGCAGGGAGATAGGTGAATTAAATATTGGTGGTACCCAGATGGAGCTTGCCGTGGAACGTAATGATCTGGATAATCTAAGAATTTCAGATATTGAGAATTCCAATATATATTTGCAAAACGGAGAAGTTATTAAGTTGAAAGATATATCTAATTTCAATATAGAACCCGGCATGAAAACCATTGTACATGATAATAGAGAGGTTTCATTGAATATGACTTTAACCACCGATATAGAGGATCCAACCGTTTTAAAAAATAACATTATGAATTTGACCAGAGGATATAATTTTCCAAAAGGATACGGCATAAGAATGGGAGAAAAGTTTGAAAGAGAAAGAGAAAGCATGAATGAGTTTTTCTTTTTTATGATTATGGCTCTTCTTCTTGTTTATATGGTAATGGCTTCTCTATTTGAGTCAATTAATATGCCCCTTGGTATTATATTTGGATTACCAATTTCAATCCTGGGTTCGCTCTGGGGTATTTACTTAACCGGTGGAAGAATAAATTTCATGAGCTATATGGGATTTATTATTCTTGTAGGTATTGCTGTTAATAACGGTATCGTAATAATAGATCATATTAATAGATTAAGAATTAAGGGTTACAGTAAAGTAGAAGCAATTCTGCAGGGTGGTAAGGATAGATTCAGACCTGTGCTCATGACAACTTTTACGACTATAATAGGTGTGTTCCCTATGTCCCTGGGATTTTCTGATACCTTTTTTATTAAATACAGCACCCTAACAAGAACCGTTATATTTGGACTCTTTACCTCCATGTTTGTAACATTATTAATAATTCCTGTTTTGTACAGTATAATCGATGACATATCGGAATTTCATATAAGCAAAATTAGAAAAATATTTTCAAAAGAGGATTGATCAACACAAATCAAAATCATCGCAGCTGATTTTTAATTTACAAATTGCCAGAAACAAGTGGTTAATTCTGAATTCTGTATTCAGTATTCCGTATTCTGTAGAAAAAATATTTTTCAGATAACAAAGAACAGAATTCAGAATCCAGGAAACAAAAACATTGTTATTTTAAATTTTTATGATAAAGTTTAATTGAATATGAAAAAATATTTTATAATTATAATTATTTTTTTATTAATCTGTGTATCTCTTTCTTATTCGGAACCAGTTCGGTTC
>VSIX01000006.1 GCA_008086245.1 Candidatus Mcinerneyibacterium aminivorans | reverse complement strand
TTCAGGCTCATTACCTGGAAGTACTTCTATGGCATAACATCCGTCACGCATTACTTGGAAGTACCACAGAAACCTACTTCCGTTACTCAAAAATCTCGATAGAGATTTTTTTGTTCCGGAATCTTCTTGTATAACATTTAAGTTTTTGTATTCGGAGGAATAACATGCAAGCTTTGTGCTCTGTACAATGTTCAATGTACGTTAAAAAAATCGCGTAAGCGATTTTTAATGCTTCATAGGAATAACATTCAAGCTTTGTGCTCTGTTCAACGTACGATGTACGTTGAAAAATCACGCTAGTGATTTTTCAATTTTCAATTTCAAGAAATTTTTAACAAAAATTTCTTGCCTGTATTGACAATACAACGAATTACCATATAATATAGATATATGGTGTAGTAGATATTAGAATATTTCAGGGGGGTATTGGGTTTAAATTATTTTAAATACTATTATAATAAAGTTTGCACGGGATGGTTTTTAGTCATAAGAAAATATAGTCAGGAGAATTCACCTCCCTTTGACTTATCCGGCTTCCCCCCGATGCCGGCCCCCTTTTCTCTATGATGTCATCCCGTGCAATCAATAAAAGTAATTGTCTAGATTTTTAATACTTGATTTTTTAGAAAATATAATATGTTATATTATAAAGTGATTTTTTAGTGGGGAAGCTATTTAAGCTAAGAAGATTCACAAGAATTTTCATTGTAATATGTCTATTTTAAAATTGTATTCTTAATATATTTTAAAAATTTATTTAAATTTTGTTATTATTTATTATAATCAAATTGGTAAAAAAATAGTTATGGAGGTAAAACATATGAAAATAGGAGTAATAGGAACGGGATATGTTGGATTAGTTACTGGAGTTTGCCTTGCAGATTTCGGGCAGGATATAATTTGTATGGATGTTGATGAGGAAAAAATCAATACTCTGCAGAACGGCGGAATTCCGATATATGAACCGGGACTGGATGATCTGGTGGAAAGAAACATGAAGTATAACAGGATTAAATTTAGTACCGATATAAAAAAGACCGTTGAAGAAACGGATGTTATTTTTATTGCTGTTGGGACCCCTCCTGCAGAGGATGGTTCTGCAGATTTAAGGCATGTATTGAGTGTAGCAAAGGATATCGGGAAATATATAAATGATTATAAAGTTGTAGTTGATAAATCAACCGTACCGGTTGGAACGGGGCAGAGGGTTAAAAAAGTAATACAGGAACAGATTAATAAGAGAGATGAGAACTATAAATTTGATGTGGTTTCTAACCCCGAATTTTTGAGGGAGGGCAAGGCAATTTATGATTTTACCCATCCCGATAGAGTAGTTATAGGAAGCGAAAGTGAAAAAGCAGCAGAAATGATGAAGGAAGTCTACAGGGTGCTCTATCTCAATAAAACTCCTTTTGTATTTACAAATATCGAAACGGCGGAAATGATAAAATATGCTTCAAATGCATTTCTTGCAACCAAAATCAGCTTTATAAATGAAATGGCCCTTCTTTCTGAAAAAGTAGGAGCCAATGTGCAGGATATAGCAGAAGCCATGGGAATGGATGGAAGAATATCGGATAAGTTCCTGCATGCAGGCTGCGGCTATGGGGGAAGCTGTTTCCCTAAGGATACAAAAGCAATTGTTGATATCGGCTGGAAGCATGATGTTGATTTGAAAGTGATTCAGTCGGCAATTGATGCAAATGAAAAACAGAAAATGAAAATGGTTGAGAAAATTGAAAAGAAAATGGGAGATCTTGAAAATAAAACTATTACTA
>VSIX01000005.1 GCA_008086245.1 Candidatus Mcinerneyibacterium aminivorans | reverse complement strand
ATTTTTACTAAATATGTTCTTTTTTTATTAAATGGCCATAACAGCCATTTTGAATTAATAATGCTGAAATACTTTTTTAGATTATCCAGGGCAAAATTGGAGATTCCGTATCCCGACTTTTTAATTTGATTTTCAATCAAATTATTATTCATATCTTTACTAATTTTTTGTAAAGTAGCTGAAGTGTTTTTGTATTCCAGCATATCTATAAGTGAAATTAAAATTCCATCCTTGCTTATAATATTATGCAACAGGCTATTGTAATTATCTATTATTATTGGCATTTTGTTGAGAAGGAAAGTTTTGAAATTTGAGAGCTTATCTTTTGAATATTTTTTATAAATATTGTGGTAATCAAGGATTGCGATAATATGCTGATAAAATAATTGGGAGTACACGGGTAGTGATATTACAATATTATATTTACGGGGAATAGTTGAATAAATCTTATCGGCATTAAGAGAATTTAATTCTTCGGTTATAAAATCTTTTATTTTTTCAATATGTTCCTTGTTTAAAAGCAATTCAATTATTTTTTTATAGAAATCATTTTTATCAAGCCCCGTATAATCGAAGGTTTTTATAGAAAAGTTTTGGGTTCTGGTTGGATTTAACTGTTTCTTTATTCCAATTTTTATATTTTTGCTGGAAATATCTGTCAGCAGTATCTCTTCAAAGTTTTGTGATAGAAATCGAAGGTCGATATCTCCGCAATCACCGGCTGCAAATACCGCTGCATTTTTATAATTTGAGAGTTTAATATTGGATTTTATAAATTCCACAACTTCTTGCCTGTAATGTTTCCAATTTTTAATTTTATAGTTAGTGGAAATAGATTTATTTAAGATACTTAAATATGTCTCAACATTTAGAATCATGATTAATATTAACAGGTTAAAGTATAATTTCAAATATAATATGGTGGTTTAAAATTTGTATTATACATTATTTATTCGATGTGTTATAACATAAAACTCAAAAGTTTTAAATTATTTCTGTAATTCCTGCTCTGTCCCAAAAGGTCAACTTGTTTGCTTAGATCTTACTAATGGCTTATTCACTAAAATAATTAAACTCGTTTTGCTTTGCAGGACTCAGACAACAATTTTTTTAAATCAAGATTAAAAGCGTTCATTAAGCCATAAGTGCGATTAACGAAAAGATAATTAATGTAAATATTTTAAAAACTTTAGGATTTATATAGCGGGAATATTTGAGAAGTGATTATTTATATAACTGTATTTTTATTTTTAATCATAAAAATAGTTTTAGACAGCCTCTATTAATAATTAGTCCTGAAGAATTTGTTGGGGAAAATAGAATATAAAATCTTAAAGAACAGATTTTAATAAAGTAGTATTTTTTACTTATTGAATAGAAATATCAGTCTGTTATAATAATTTAACATCAAATTAATACAATTAGATGTAAATTTACAGATAATAATTAAAAAGCTGATTTTAAAAAAGATGAAAAGAGCATAAAATGAAGGCTGTGTAGGTTGAAAAAAATTAATATAAAAAAATTTATTTTTTATATTTTGATAAGTTCAATAATTATTTTTTTTGTTTGTACCGGATATGTTTTAAGTTCGTGTTCTTTAGAACAGAAGAATGATGAAAAATCAAAGGTTTCCCGAAATGACAAAACTATTGAACCTGTCAGGATTGTATATGCTGAATGGGATTCCGAGATTGCGAGTTCGTATGTGCTAAAAGCGGTTATTGAAAAAAAGCTTGGTTACAAATGCGAACTTTTAGCGGTTACATTAACATCTCTTTGGGAGTCGGTTGCTGCCGGCGATATGGATGTTATGGTTGCTGCATGGCTTCCTTCTTTACATCAACATCATCAGCAAAAATATAGGGACCATGTTGTTAATCTGGGGCCTAATCTTGAAGGGACAAAATCCGGGCTGGTGGTTCCCGAATATATTCCCATAAATTCTATAGAACAGCTTCGGGAATTTTCAGATAAGTTTAATGGGAATATTATTGGTATAGAACCAGATTCGGGAATAATGAAAAAAACAAGGGAAGTAATGGTAGAATATAATCTTAAGAATAAATTTGATCTGATACCGGGAAGCGATAGCACAATGACTACAATTCTCAAAAAAGCTTTAGCAGAAAAAAAGTGGGTTGTTATTACCGGGTGGACGCCCCACTGGATGTTTGCAAAGTGGAATTTGAAATATTTAAAAGATCCAAAAAATATTTATGGAGGGAAAGAACATATAAGCACAATTGTTAGAAAAGGCCTGAAACGGGACAGGCCGGATGTATATGAATTTCTCGATAAGTTTTACTGGGATGCTGATGATATGCAGGAGTGTATGCTTATGATTGAAAAGAAAAATATGACTCCCGAGGACGCAGCTTTAAAATGGATAAATAATAATAAAACAAAGGTTAAAAAATGGTTTGCAGGATAAACTGTAACTTTCAGTGGAGATCAATATGCGAAAAATCATAAATTTAGAATCTGGAAACTTAAATACATCGGGAAGTTCATATTCCTTCAATCCATGGTTCTGGGTATCCGGTGTAGTTACTTTTATATTAATTGTTCTTCTTATATGGAATCTTCTTCATTCTTATTCTACCATAAAGAGTTTTGATCGGAAGGAACTAAAGCTGGAAAGGGCTTCTGTTGAATTATTATATCATGTTAAAAGCATGGAGAAATCGGTTCGCCTTGGGGCGGCTACGGGAGATTTAAGCTTTAAAAGAAATTATGAGAAACATGAAGAAAAATTACAAACTATTTTTGATGAAATCAATAAACTGGTAGAAAATAAGTATGTATTGGGAAAGATAGAGAAAATAAATAAATACAAAAAACAGGCAGAAAAGATAGAAAATAAAGCTTTTATGCTCATAAGCTATGGTAAAAAAAAGGAAGCAACTACTTTGTTAAAAGGATGGCCGTATACTAAAAATCAGCTTTTTCTTACAGAAACCACTAAAGAATTTACCAAAATATTACACCGTCATGTGCAGAAAATTGTATCACTTGAAAAAAAATTTACATTATCTTCCTTAATCTTTGTATTTATAGCCCTTGTTATATTAATTATATCCTGGACGATTACAGTTAAAATATGGCGAAGGGATTTCAAAAAAAGAAAGGAAAAGGAAGAAAAAATTATATATTTAAACTATCATGATGCTTTAACAAAATCCTACAATAGAAGACTTTTCATGCAGGCAGGGCAGGAGGAGATTAAAAGAGCAGAAAGGTATAATAAATATTTCTCTCTTATTATGATGGATATCGATAATTTTAAAAAAATAAATGATACTTATGGACACGGGGCAGGAGACATGGTTCTTAAAAATTTTGCAGGTATAATTAAGAAACAGGTTCGTGAAGTTGATATACCTGCACGTCTGGGCGGGGATGAATTTGCTGTTTTACTTCCTGAAACTGACATAGATGTTGCTGAAAAAGTCGCCGGGAGAATACGACAAAATATTGAGGATAGTAAAACTCTATATAAAAATGATGAAATTAAGGTTACAGTAAGTGTTGGTGTTATTGATTATAGACAGCAAATATCCGACATGGATGATTTGCTACATAAAGCAGATGAGGCATTATACAGAGCTAAAAGAATAGGCCGAAACTGTGTTGTTAAAAATAATGAAAATGTAAATTCAGAAATTTATTAATCTTTCTATAAGGTGTTTTATACTATTTTTTTAAAATTGAATACTTGTGGTATTATTGATAATTTAATATTATATATTGGATAGGATATGGTTAAAAAAATTATTGTTCTAATCGGGATATTTATTTTATTATTTGGATCTATAGGTTTTATAATTGAAATTAGCAGTTATTTCTCCAGTTCGGACTATGATATTTTCGGGATGGTCCTTTCAGTAATATTTATCGTTGCTGGATATCTTGTATTTAAATTTGGGAAGAATAAAGATAAAAAAATTGATAAAGAAAAAAATGATATAGCTAAATTGAAAAATAAGAAAAAAAATAAATTTCATGTTAAAATAATTAGTATACTGGGAATTATCTTTTCTATTACAAATATTGTAATAGCCTTATTGATTATATTCTCGGGAGGAGTTTTTATAAGCTCGCTGTTCGGAGGTTCGGAGTCAGGATGGGGAATATTGGGCTTTGGGATCTCCTTTATCGGGATTTTAATTTTGGCTTATTCGGTGTTGAAATTAACAGGCTATATTAAGCTGTTTAAATTTAAGCATACCGGCTATGTTCTGGTAATGATTGTGGAAATTTTTACAGCAGCATCCGGTGTTATTTTGATTTTTTCCGGGTACTGGATTTTATTTATTTTACCATTTATCTGGTCTCTTTTTGTTATTATTTATTTATATCGCAAAAAAACTTTTTTTAGAAAGAATATCTAATTATCAATTTTTCTTATTTCCAGAAAGAAATATAGAACTGGTACATAAAAATTTTAATTGAAAAAATATAATATTTTAAAACCTTGAAAGTCCAGGATTTAATAATATTCTTAAGGATAAGGATGTTGATTTAGATTGATATTCTAAATTTAGTAAAGGAGAATATTATGAAAGTTAATCTTGACAGGGAAGAGAAAAAAATGCTAAAGACAATCATGAAGAAAGATGTGGAGTATAAGGATAATATTGTTAAACAGATAGTTTCGATTATTTTAGGTATAATACTTGTTCTTGGTCCTATAGTATATTTGGGTATGAATATTGCCGAGGCAGACCAGGTAATTAAAAAAGCCGGTGTGTTTTTGGGTATAATGATACTGGTGGGAATAATCTTAATTGTATATTTCGCTTTTTTGAAAATCCAAAGCAAAAGGAATAAGGAACTGATTGCCTTAAAATCGGCAATTAGAAAAATTATAGAATCCGGTGTGGTAAAGCTTTAAAATCACTCCTTGATTTTAAAATTGCTAATGGCAAATGGCGAATGGCTAATTAGAAAAATTTCTTCGAAATTTTTAGAACAAGAATCAGAATCAGAACCAGATAAACTCTTAAAAGTTTAAAAGAGATTCCTCCGAAGAAAACAATTTAAAAGTCATACTAGATGATTCCGGGATTTTGCTCACTTCGTTCGCTTCACCCGGAATATGCATACCTGCTAAACTTAAGAAATGAAAATTCCTGACGGTTATGAATTTCTTTTATCAATTCTTAGTTCAGGAATCTTCTATAGTACTTTTAGTGTCTGTGTGTTGAAAAAATCACTGTTGTAGTTTAGTGACGGAAGTGATTCATATAAAAAATTTCAAGTAATGCGTGACTGAAGTTATTCCAAAGGTGTTATCCCAAGTAACGAGCCTTAATAGCAAACCCTT
>VSIX01000004.1 GCA_008086245.1 Candidatus Mcinerneyibacterium aminivorans | reverse complement strand
GAAACTACAATAACAAAGGCAAGTATCAACCATAGAAAATAATAGTTATAAGTATGGTATTCATTTTGCAGAGCCTGGGTAATATAATTCATGAATTCATACATCGATTTATAGAATATAAATATTGCAATAATCCCGTAAATAAAAAACAAAACATGTATTAATTTTTTTTGCTTGTGTGTTTTTCTTTCTATTTTAATACCAAAATCCTTTAAAGAATCAATAAAAACATATATTTTATCATATTTATAGGAAATGAGTTTTATCTTTTTCTTTTTTCCCCTATTTTCATATACTATATGATAATAATCTCTTCCCCTACCACTATGAGGAACAAAATAGATTTTAACTATTTTGCTGAGTTTGATTTCTTTTTTTGAAACACAGGTTTGAAAAACTAATAATGTATCAGTTAAATAGATTTTTTTTAATACTTCAGTACAAAATAAATAAACAAAAATAAAAAAAAAGGGAATCGCATACAGGATTCCCCCAATTAGATAAATTGTAAATATTATTATTGCAGCAAGTAAGGCCAATGTAACCGAATAAGCTCTATTCGGTTTTATAATTTCTTTCATTTAGAACCTAATTCAAATCCTTTTTCAAAAGCTTTTACATTCTTTTCTTCAGTTCCGTTAGGCACATTTTTCTTCATGGTTTCTATCATTCCTTCTTTTGATAGATTATTAGAGATGGCAGTTACCATCCCAAGAGCAACCATATTTGCAGAAATTGGGCTATTCATTATCTCTCTTGAAATATTCGTGAAAGGAGCTTTAAAAGTTTTATATTTGGATACCTCTGCTGTATTAACAAACTCTTCATCAACAACTATAATTGTATCATCTTTTATATGTCTAATCTGGCGATCAAGGCCATCTTGACTTAAGGCAACTATTATATCCGCTTTTGTAATCTCGGGATAATCAACAGGTTCATCTGAAATAATCACATATGCTTCTGTCATTCCACCTCTGGATTCGGGTCCATAACTCTGAGTTTGAGTACTGTGCATTTTATCATATGTTGCAGCAGCTTCAGCGGTTATTTTTCCGCTTAAGATCATTCCCTGTCCACCAGAGCCACTAAAAACTATTTCATATCGCATATTATTCTCCTTCCGCCTTCGCCATTATATTTTTATCATATTCTTCAACATATTCAGGTTTTTCTATATTTTTAAACACCCCTGTAATTACTTTATTTTCCAGCTCATCTTCAGACATATCCTCAGCTTTACTCATTGGTATTATTCTTTCCTTAATCCAGTCAAACATCTGGATTGGAGATTTCATTTCGTTTCTTCTTCCAAACTGAACATGACAGTTACTTACAACCTCAATAACGGAAAATCCTTTATTTTCTAACCCTTTATGAATAAAATTTTCTACCTGTTTTGGATTTGTAACGGTTGTTCTGGCAGCAAAAGAAGCTCCAGCACCGATTGCTAACTCCATAAAATTAAAAGAATTTTCTATATGTCCGTATGGAGCTGTTGTAGCAACAAATTCCTGGGGTGTTGTCGGAGAATATTGTCCTCCTGTCATTCCATATATATTGTTGTTAAATATAACTGCGGTAATATCGATATTCCTTCTCGCAGCATGAATTAGGTGGTTTCCACCAATTGCTCCTGCATCCCCATCTCCGGTAAATACAACAACATTCATTTTCGGTTTTGCCATTTTAATTCCAGTTGCAAAGGCAAGTGCTCTACCATGAAGTGTATGCAGGCTATCAAAATCGAGATACCCTGTAGCCCTGGAAGAACATCCAATTCCAGAGATCGTCATTACATCATTTTTATCCCATCCTATTTTATCAATTGCTCTAATAGAACTCTTTAATATTATACCATTTCCACATCCGGAACACCAGATATGAGGGAATTTATCCTTTCTAATATATTTATCATAATTAAACATATTACAACACTTCCTTTACTTTATCTACAATTTCCTGCGGTGGAATAAGTTCACTTTCTAATTTGTTCAATGGAATAATCTTCTTTTCATCTTCCTCACAAACATATTTTCTCAGTTCATCGGCCATTTGTCCCTTGTTCATTTCAATCGCAACAATTTTTGAAACCTTTTTCCCCAATTCTACAATTCTTTCTTCTGGAAAAGGCCAAAGTGTTATAGGCCTAAACAATCCGGCATTGATGCCTTCTTCCTTCAGCATTCTAATAGCCATTTTTGCGCTTCTTGCCTGAGTACCTACAGAAAATAATAAGATATCCATATCTTCAGTATTCATTTCTTCATTTTTGGAAATATCATCCATATTATTATAAATTTTCCTATACATTCTATCCATAGTTTTTTGAATATTTTCACTGCTAACATCAGGGAAGCCGGTTTCATCATGATACAAACCTGTTACATGAAAACGATATCCTTCACCATAATTAGCAGTAAGGGGAATATCGTTTTCGGTTAAAAATGGATTGTATTTTTTTTGATCCATTTCAATTTTTCTTCTTTCTACGGTTTCAATTTTATCTTCATTAATAAATACGGATTCTTTCATATGGCCAAGTACTTCATCCATTAAAAATACAACCGGTTGTCTGTATTTTTCAGCCAGATTGAAAGCTCTAATAATTTCATAGTATACCTCATTTACAGATTCAGGATAGATGGCAATTATTGGATGATCTCCATGAGTCCCCCATCTTGCCTGCATTAAATCACCCTGTGAAGGACCTGTTGGATGACCGGTTGAGGGGCCTCCTCTCATAACACTAACAATTACTATAGGAACTTCTCCCATTACTGCCATTCCCAGAGCTTCCTGCATAAGGGAAAAACCCGGTCCGGAAGTAGCAGTCATAGCCTTTGACCCTGCAAGAGACGCTCCTATTATTGATGCAATAGATGCAATTTCATCTTCCATTTGAATAAATCTTCCACCTGCTTTTGGAAGTTCTTCAGAACAAACTTCAGCAACTTCTGAAGAAGGAGTGATCGGATAACCTCCAAAAAATTTTAATCCAGCCCTTACTGCTCCTAAAGCACAGGCCGTATTACCTTCTAAAAACTTTACTTTCTCCATGTTCGACTCCTTTTTTAGTTATCTTCTGCTTCAAAAATTTCAATTGCGAAATCCGGACAAATATTTTCACATACCAAACATCCGATGCATTTATCTTCATCATTAATTTGAACTTTCATGTTTTTTGGATTAGCAGTAATTGCGTTAGTAGGACATCTGCTATAGCACAATCTACAGGATTTGCAGTAATCCTCTTTGATCTTTATTATATATTTTTTCCCTTTTGCCACAATATCCTCCTTTAATTTTTCTTCAACTCAAGTATAAATTTATACAAATTTATGTAAAGATTTTTTTTAAAATTTTCCCTTAAATATATCGGCTATATCTATAGGCAGTTCTGCCACATCCACTCCACAACTCTTAAATTTTTCAATTTTTTCCGATGCTGTATTTCCACTTCCGGAAATAATTGCCCCTGCATGTCCCATTCTCTTTCCCTTTGGGGCTGTTTTACCTGCTATAAAGGCAACAACTGGTTTGCTCATATTTTTTTCTATATATTCAGCAGCAACCTGTTCATCATTACCGCCAATTTCACCAATAAGAACTACCCCCTCAGTATCTTCATCATTTTCAAATTCTTCTAAGCAATCGATAAATTTTGTTCCAATGAAAGGATCGCCTCCTATTCCTATCGCAGTTGATTGTCCCAAACCGTTGGTTGTTAAATTATAAACTACTTCATAGGTTAAAGTTCCACTTCTGGAAATTACACCTATTTTTCCTTTTTTAAATATTTTAGCCGGCATTATTCCTATTTTAGTCTCTCCCGGAGTTATAATACCGGGGCAGTTTGGACCGATTAATCTCACAGAATTCTTTTTAGCATAATTAACAGCTGTAATCATATCTTGAAAAGGAATCCCCTCTGTAATAGTTACTACCGTTTTGATTCCCGCATCAATAGCCTCCATAATTGCATCTGCAGCAAACTTAGGAGGAATATATAGTATTGAAGTATCCGCTTTTGTCTTTTTAACAGCATCACTAACGGTACTAAACACAGGTACATCTCCAACTTTCTGACCACCTTTAAAGGGAGTTACCCCTCCTACAATATTTGTACCATATTCAAGCATTTTTTTTGTATGAAAACTGCCATCCCGACCGGTAATACCCTGCACTATCACTTTAGAATTTTTGTTTACAAAAATAGACATAAAGCCTCCTTATTTATCACTTTTAGAATAAACTTGTTTAAGTTTAAGAACCGCTTCTTTTAGATCGGTAAACACATCATGCCCCAGTTTTTTCAATATTTCCTTGCCTTCTTTTTCATTTGTTCCCGTTAATCTTATCACTATGGGCACATTAACATCTATTTTTTCCAGGGCTTTTTTAAAACCGTTGGCCACATCATCACATCGAGTAATCCCCCCAAAAACATTTATAAAAATTGCTCTAAGGTTTTCATTTTGAGTTATATATTCTAAAGCATTAATTACTTTTTGAGGATCGGATGAACCTCCAATATCTAAAAAGTTAGCAGGTTCCATATCATAATGCTTAATTATGTCCATAGTAGCCATTGCAAGGCCTGCACCATTTACCATACAGCCTACATCCCCATCTAATTCAACAAAACTTAATCCCTTCTCTTTTGCTTCAACTTCATCTTTTTCATCATCAGGTATTATTCTTATTTCTTCCAGTTCCTTTTGTCTAAATAAAGCATTATCATCAATTTTTACTTTTGCATCAAGAGCTATAAATTCATTTTCTCCCGTTACAACTAAAGGATTAATTTCAATAAGAGAAGCATCTTTTGCAAGATATAGATTATATAATTTGCTTATTAATTTAAAAAAACTGGAATAATATTTTTTATCCATCTCAAGTTGCAAAAACATCTGTCTTACATGGTACTCTTTTAACCCAACATCCTGGTCAACTCTAATCTTTTTAATAGCCTGAGGATTATTTTTTGCCAGCTCTTCAATTTCGGTTCCCCCTTCTGCAGAAATTATAAAAATATTTTTCTGCTTTTCTCTATCATTTAAAATGCTAAAATAAATTTCTTTATTAATATCAATCTGCTCTTCCATTAATAAAGAGTTAACTTTCTCACCGTTTGAATCAGTTTGATGGGTTACGAGTCTATTCCCCAATAAATTTTCAGCCATTTCTTCAGCTTCCTGCAATGAATTAACTAATTTTACACCTCCTGCTTTACCTCTGCCCCCGGCCAGAACCTGGGCTTTTAAAACAGCTTTTTCATTTAGTTTTTTAAAACTTTCTTCTAAATCTTCTTTTTTTTCTATAAGAAAACCTTCTGGAGTTTCTATGCCGTTTTCTGCAAATACTTTTTTAGCCTGATATTCCATTAATTTCATATATTCCTCCTTTAACGGTTAAAAATATCATTACCATCACTATCAATCGCCACAATACATGGAAAATCTTTAACCTTTATTCTATATATAGCTTCAGGACCTAAATTCTTATATGCAATTGCTTCCATTTTTTCTATCTTTGTGGATAAATAAGCAGCTATTCCTCCCACTGTTATAAAATATACAGCCTTATACTTTTTAATTAATTTCACTATTCTTTTACTTCTTTTACCCTTGCCTATAAATCCTTTAACCCCGCATTCAAGCATATCAGGAGTATATTTATCCATTCTATAACTCGTAGTAGGCCCGATGGCTGCACTTTTAGCATTTTTTTTAATTGGTGCTGGACCGGCATAAAATATTATTTTATTTTTTAAATTAACTGGAATCTTTTCATTGTTATTGATTTTATTCACTAAATTTTTATGTACCTGGTCACGGGCAGTATAAACCTCTCCACTTAAAAGGACAAAATCACCTGTCTCAAGTTTTTCCAACTTTGATATATCATCTGGAATTAAGATTTTAATCATATTACTACCTCTGAATGTCTTGAAGAATGACAGTTAATATTCACCGCCACAGGTAAACTTGCAATATGACAGGGATAGATCTCGATAAAAGTATCCAAAACGGTTGTTTTCCCCCCAAGTCCCTGAATCCCCACATCACTATTTTCATTTATCAATCGTGTTATTCGATTTTCAAGATTTGCTATATCCCTCTTTTTGTTTCTTTCACCGATGTCTCTTAGAAGGGCCTTCTTGGCCAAAAAAGGAGCGTAATCAAAAGTTCCTCCCATCCCTATTCCTAAAATAACCGGAGGGCATGGGTTGGGTCCGGCTTCTTTTACTGTCCTAAAAATAAAATCCACTATTTCCTCTTCTTCAGCTGAGGGATTAAACATTTTTATCCTGCTCATATTTTCGCTTCCCCCACCTTTTGGCATAAAGGAAATTTTTATCCTATCTCCCTCAACCATCTCATAATAAATAATAGGAGGAGTGTTTGTTTGTGTGTTTTCTCTTTTAAGGGGATGACTTACTACTGATTTTCTCAAAGAATATTTTTTGTATATTTCCCGAACTGCCTGATCTAAAGCTTCATTAATAGAACCATTTTTTACTGCAACCTTTTTACCCATTTCTACAAAAAAGATTGCTATTCCAGAATCCTGACAGAGAGGAAGCTCCTCTTTTTCGGCTATTTTATAATTTTCTATAATTAGGTTTAATAATTTTTTATTTCTTCCTTCTTCTGCATCTCTTTTTTTTTGAATTATTTTTTTTACATCGGAAGGCAGCTGGAAATTAGCCCTATATACTATCTCTTTAATTTTTTCCACTAAAGAGCTGTACTCAATAAATCTCATGACTACTTTCTTTTCCTCAGGCTCATGGACTCAAATTTTCCATACTCAAGGAAAAAAGTTAATTTTACAATGCCGGTAGGACCGTTTCTGTTTTTAGAGATAATAATTTCTGTTTCGGTTTCATCTTTTTTCTTATTGTAATATCCCTCTCTAAAAAGAAAAAGCACCATATCCGCATCCTGTTCAATAGCTCCTGATTCTCTCAAATCCGAGAGCTTGGGTCTTTTATTTTGTCTCTGTTCAGTTTTTCTTGATAGTTGGGATAAAGCTATGACAGGAACATTAAATTCTTTCGCTATCTCTTTCAAATATCTGGATATTACCGTTATTTTAGCATTCATATTGTTAAAGTTTTCATTTGTATTCATAAGCTGAAGGTAATCGACTACAACAACATCTATTTCCTCTCGGGATATTATTCTTCTAAGTTTTGCTTTCATCTGAATGGGGGTTAATCCTGCAGTATCATCTATAACTATCGGCAGACCAACCAAGTTTGATCCTGCCTCATATAATTTATCGAACTCATCCGAGGATAAATACCCCTGCATTGCATCATGTCCCTTAATTTCCGATTCCATAAACAGAAATCGCTGGGCAATCTCCTCTTCAGCCATTTCGAGACTAAAGAAAGCGACTCCCTTATCCAAATCTTTTGCTACATTTCGTGCGATATTTAGTGAAAATGCAGTTTTACCCATTGCAGGTCTTGCAGCAAGAATAATTAACTGCCCCGGTTTGAAACCTCCTGTCTTTTGATCCAGCAGCTTATAACCGGTTGTTATATAATCAGTATGAGCCCCTCCGGTTTCTTTAATCTTTTCGATATGCTCAATTTGTTTATCAACAATTTGCTTTAAATTAGAATAACTTCTTTTTACCTTTTTTTCCTGAACAATATCAAAAATTCTTTTCTCTGCATTTTCCAGGATATAATCCACATCATGCATGTTTGATATAGTTTCATCATATACTTCATTTAAAACTTTTAACAATTTTCTAAGTATATATTTATTTCTAATAATTTTTATATATTCATCATAATTGATTAATGTTGAAGCGTTCATCTGTATTTGCTGGATGTAATCGTTTCCACCTGCTAGGTCTAATAAAGTTTTGTCCTTATCCAGTTTTCTTCCCTCTGGTGTTTTTTTACATTTATTTAAAAAATCTTTTACAACAATGGAATCAACACCCCTGGTTTTATCTTTAAAAAGCTCTACTATTGCATAGTAAATAACCTGATGTTCTCTTAGCTTAAAAATATAGATATTTTCTCTTAATTCATCCAGAACATGGGGTATTTTTTCATTATTGATAAAGAGTGCTCCTAAAAGAGCACTCTCTGCTTCTAAATCATAGAGTTCTATCTGGGATAATTGAGATTTGCTATAATACTCTGACATCCCTACTCGTCTTTGTTATCTATTTTCTCTTCTTCTTCCTCTTTTTTATTTTTATTTTCTTCTTCACTCTCTTCTTTACTGCTGTCTTCTTTTTCGGAGTCTTCAGCATTTACAGTAATCGAGAAATTAGCTTCATAACCCTGAGCAAATTTTACTTTCACATCATATTCCCCGACTGTACTAATATGCTGTTCAAGAACAATATATTTTTTATCGATTTCAACACCCTGCTCTTCTTTAATTAAATCCGAGACATCCTGAGTTGTAACAGTACCAAACAATTTTCCATCTTCACCAGCTTTTTGCTTCGCAGCTAACTTTATACCCTTAACTTCTTCTAGTTTCTTTTGATATTCTTCTTCTTCTCTCTGAACTTTCTGCTCTTCCTGCTGGATTAATGTATCCATCATTCTTTTTGTTTTTTTATTATGTGGCAGAGCCATCCCCTGGGGGATTAAATAGTTACGGGCATATCCGTCTTTAACATCAACTACTTCACCCTTCTCCCCAAGATTTGATACATTTTCCTTCAATATAATTTTCATAGTTACCACCTTCTATTCCTTTTACTTCTGTAATAATCTACTTTAAATGGTAGCAACCCTATCATTCTGGCCCTTTTTATTTCCCTGGCAACTTTTCTCTGATGCTTTGCACAGTTGCCGGTTCTGTTTCTGGATTTGATTTTTCCACGCTCGGACATAAATTTTTTCAGTATTGCAGGGTCTTTGTATGTTACATCTTCTTCTTTCACCTGTCCGCTACAAATTCTACAATATCTATTTCTATTATAATATTTATATGCCATTATTAACCTCCTTGAATCTTACATTTTTAAAATGGTATATCATCATCTTCTTCATAATATTCATCATTAACATTATTTAAATCTTCTTCTATTTCTTTTCTCTTTCTTTCTTCATTAAAATCAGGCTCTTCTTTAAAGGGCGGAACATCTCCTGATTCTTCATTTCTGGAACTTTTCGTACTGGACCCGCCGGATAAAAACTGAACGTTATTAGCATTTATTTCGGTTGAATAACGTTTTTCACCCTTGTATTCATACTGGCTCCGTCTCAACCTGCCTTCGACCAGAACGCCTCTCCCTTTTGAGAGGTATTGGGCACAATTTTCGGCCTGTTTGCCCCAGACTGCTACCTTAAAATAATAAACATCCTGGGTATAAAAATCATTAACGGCCACTACCAAATTAGCAACTGATTTCCCAGATTGAGTATGGTTTAACTCAGGATCCTTAGCTAAATTTCCTGCTATAATTACTTTATTAAATGATACTGCCATATTATCATCCCTTTTTCACTATCATGTTTCTGATTATATCAACAGAAATATTATAATATTGTCTTAGACCTTTTAACACTTTATTATCACCTGAAAACTCTATTAAATAGTAGTAAGCCTCGGTTTCATTCTCAATTTCATAAGCAAGAGTTTTCTTTCCCCAATCATCTGTTTCAAGGATTTCTCCACCATTTTCGGTGATTATATCCTTTATTTTTTCAATGATTGATTCCCTTTTTTCTGAATCAAGTGCCGGTCTCTTTAGAAATACTGTTTCATATTTGCGCATTGTTTCACCTCCCTTGGCTATTAATAGTTCTCACTTCAAATGAGAACAGGGGTTTGTTACTTCAAACTATCGATCTGAAAATTCTTCATTTATTTGAGAAATCTTATTTTTAAAATACTCCTTATCTTTTTCAATAAGTTTTAAACCTAATTGATCGTATTCTTTACGTGTCATACCGCTTTCTTCAAACAGATTATCAATTTCTTCCTGCAGCTTCTCATGGTCATTCTTATATCTATGTGTTAATTCTAGCATATTTCTATAAAGTTCAAAATACTTTTGTTTGCTTTTTTCTGTTACCTTAATATCAATCGTTTTATCACTGCCAGAATTTTGGTTTGAATTATTTTCCTTTTTTCCAGAGCACGAAATAAAAATCACTATTATGGACAAAATAACTATTATTCTTTTCATAATTACAAAATACCTCCGTCGATATAATAATAGAATATAACTTCATGTCAATATAAAATAAAAAAATATACAGCTTGACACATTATATTTTTTTTGATAAATTCACAACAGCAAAAAAGGAGGTTTTTATGCCAAATATAAAACAACAGAAAAAAAGAATGAGAAAAGATCAAAAGCTTTATAAGAAAAATAAAGCCATGAAATCCAGAGTAAAAACTGCTAAAAAGAAAGTTCTTAACAGTAAAGATTACGAAGAAGCTCAAAAAGAGCTAAAAAAATTCTTCCAAATCATGGATAAAGCTGTTAAAAAAAATCTTTTTCACAAAAATAAAGCGGCAAGAGACAAATCAAGACTGACTAAATATGTTAATTCACTTCAAAAATAAAAAGGGAAGATTATACTTCAATCTTCCTTTTTTTCATCAAATTACTATTTAATTACACAAAACTGGATTTATATTTACCCATAAATTCATTTATTTAAAATTCCATATGTATAGAAATTATTATAGATTCAAAATAATGACAAATTATTCATTATATCAATACGGGATTTGTTTTATTAAATTTTTGAGGTTTTACTTTATTTTTAGCTATCTTTTAGGGATATATTTAAGAGCTAGAGTTGCTTCCCTGCTGAGTTCCATTTGTCCGGCTATTTTTACTATTTCCTGATAAACTTCCTGATAGATACCCAGAACATCCTCCCCGGGATTATTAGTTCGAGCCGTTTCAAACACAAATTCAAGGATTTCATTCAATCCTTCCAGAATTGATTTGGTTTCAGCCCCTTCGATCCATTCTATCCTATCAGTGTTAATTCTATTTGCATCTCTTGAAAAGAAAACATTTTCCATATCGGGATAAATTGCTTTTAATTCATCAATTTTAGAACTTAATTCATTATAATTCAAACTTATAACTGGATCATTCATTTCAAAATAATCAAGAAGCATGTTAATCATCTCGGTTATCAACCCAACAGCATTATGGGGGATAGCATATTTCTTTTTTCTCTTTCCAAATAGAAAACCAAATAACTTTTTTGCCCCCTTCACATTAGATTTTTTTATTTTTTTCTTGGTCTGTTCTATTCTCTCCTGATCGGACATATCTATATCTATAAGGTTTGCCTTTTTATATGAAACTAGTTTCTTGCTGGCTTCAATTTTATCCATTCCGCTTTTTTTGATTACCTCGTTAACTGTTCTTTTTCCATTTACAAGAGAAAGCAGTTTAAGATCATTGTTGTTGAGATTAATATTATCAATATTACTATTTTCTTCATCCACCAGTTTAAGTATTGCATCGTAATCAGGAATTGATTTTTTAATTTCTGTTATCTCATCAACCCTTCTTGCAGCTTCTAAAATTATATTCTGCCAGTCCAGGTTAATAGGTTTTTGAGGAGGTTGCTCATTGATTAAAAACTCAAACTCTCCATTTTGCCAGGAAAACATCTCATAAACAGCATTTTCATTTCTAATGCCATTGGCTCTAGCATATACTATCATTCCCTCGTCAAAAAATATTTTGCCTGATTTGTCATTTTTATGAATTTCTAAACAACCTGTTCTCTTTCCCAATCCCAAAAGCTGGAAAAGATCCGGCAATGTAAAATCAGTTAAATTTCCTTCCAAAGACATATTTCCTCCTCAAACTGGAAGATAATTTTTTACTACATATCTTTTAGCAGGCTATCAATTTCCTGACTGAGCGTGTTTTTAACATCCTTTATTGGCTTTTCCTCAACCTTGCTGTATTCTTTCAAAATACTTTCTAAGGAATCTATGGTTTTTTTAGTTTCCTTTTGAAGCACTCCCAGTACTGTTTTTTCCCCAAAAACAGTAACTAAAAGGTATTTTGACCCTACTTTATTAATATCGATACTTTCTTTTTTCCCCTTGTGAAATAAAACTGTAAACTTATTATCATTCATCATTCTTGCCAGCGCAGCAGTTGCTGCAAAGTGACTGGCACTTAATGAAGCTAAATCAACCGTATCGATATCCCCGGTGTATCCCGCTGCTGATATCAAGTTACCATTTATATCAACCAAAAAAACACACTTCGAGGAGGTCTCCCAAATAAGATGAGATAGAGCATCATTAATTTTTTGTTTAACTTCACCATTCATTTTCATAATTATCTGCCCTCACTTATGGATTTTAGAACCAATTTGCTTATAGCTCTTAAAGTATCAAAAACTCCTACTCCCTCTATAGCTATAGACTCAAATGACAAATATCCCTTATCATTAATTTTTTCATCAAGAGCCTCTGCTGACATTACGTTGGGAAGGTCCATTTTGTTATACTGTATAACCAGAGGTATACTATCAGGTTCGATACTTTGTGATTTTAGATTAACCCTAAGATTCTTAAAACTATCTATATTATCCTGAAGTCTTTCCTTCTGGGAATCAGCTACAAAAATTATTCCATCAGCGCCCTTAAGGATTAATCTTCTACTGGCATCATAATGAACCTGGCCGGGAACCGTGTACAAATGAAACCGGGTAGTAAATCCCTGAACTTGCCCCAGATCAAGAGGAAGAAAATCAAAAAAGAGCGTCCTGTCTGTTTCAGTAGCTAATGAAACCAATTTTCCCCTCGCATCAGCATCTATCTGTTTATATACATATTTTATATTAGTTGTTTTCCCGCCTAATCCAGGTCCGTAATAAACAATTTTACAATTAATTTCCCTGGATGCATAATTGATTAATGACATACAGCCTCCTTATATATAAAAGTAAAATCAGCCTTTATCTTTAAATAAATTATCTATCTCATCATCTAAAGATTTTGTAAATGAATCATTAAACTGCTTTTTACCCTTTTCTTTTTTTGATTTTTCATTAAGATCCTTAAACAACTTTATTAGTTCCTTAATAGTTTTTTTCATTTCTAATCTAACAAGCCCCAGAGATGTTTCATCGGTTCTAAACACTATAACCATTATAATGTTACGAGCAACTATAGATATATGAATACTTTCAGTATCTCCCTCATGAAACAAAACAGAAAACTCCTCTTCTCCTATAAGCTTAGCTAACTCGCTTGTAGCTGCGAAATTCCCCGCAGAAAGAGAAGCAAAAGCAGCAGAGTCAACTTTGTCCATATCCCCTCTCATACTAATCAACTGACCGCTTTTATCTACAAGAAAGGCGCATTCAGAGGACGATCTTTCTAAAAGATTATCCAGCACCTCATTTATTTCACTGAATCCTTCTTCTGGTATAACCATTCCACCTTTATTCATATAGACCTCCTGATTACTTTATTTATTATATAATTCAAAGCTATTTTTGTCAATGTAAAAAAGATAGACCTCTTTTTGTCAAAATACTCTTTACATAAACCATTATCCTATTATTATTTTATTAGTAAATTTATTTATAATTCATACTGGGAGATAAAATGAATTATTTCTTAAAAATCAAAATTAAATATTTCACCCATATTTTTCTAAAATACCTGTATGCACCTATGGGGATATCTCTGATCCTTTTATATTTAACTTCAATTAATTTTAAATTTATATTTCATATCTTCCTTTTATATATATTATTCCTTTTTTGGAAATTCAATTATAATCACTTTTTAAAATATCTTGATAGTATCTCACCAAAAATTACTGAAAATTACATTTACAGAAATAATCAAAAATTAAAAAAAATAATAGCGGATAATTTAAAAATATTTAAAGATAATATTAATTATAAAACCCTTTTTTTTAATAATTTAAAACAATATCTCCTAACATTTAGTTCTGTTATGTTGGCATCTGTTCTTTTAATGTGCTACAACATCCCCCTGCTTGATAATCTGGATAGTACAAAAAAAATAGTTTTTTGTAAAAAACAATTATCCGATGTAACAGAAAATGAAGAAGTTCACCTATGGCTTTATTCCTCAAAACCCGATAAATTAGAACTACTAATCGATAACAAAAAGGTGTTACAAACTAAAGGGAAGGAAATAAAATATAAGATAAAACCCAAAAAAGATGTACAAATAAAATATTTACTTTCCGATAGGAGTATAAGCTATAAGATAAATGTAAATAAAATTCCTAAAATAAGGAAAATAAAAACAAAAATATTTCCCCCTCCCTACTTTTCAAACTTTTTCTTGCAAAAAGCCAATCAACCTATTCTAGAAAACAGCTTATGGACACTCACAGCAAATACGACCAAACCTGTACAAAATATTATAATAGAGGATAATAGTAATAATACAACTCATTCAATAAATAGCAGAAATATTAGAATTAAAAAGAGATTGAAAAATGGGGATTTTTCAGTATATTTCACCTATAATAATAATCGGTATCTAATTTCAAAATACAATTACAGTATGACTCAAGACTCCCCTCCATTAATAAAATTAATAAATCCCTCCCATCATGTTTATACAAACAACCTTAAAAACCTAAAAATAAAATATTTAATAAGAGATGATTACAAACTTAAAAAAAGCAATATATATTTAAATAATAAAAAAATAAAAACATTTTTTTTAAATAAAAAAAGCAAGATACTATCCCATGAAATAAAACTTCCTGAAAATATTGAAAAAACCAGCCTGAAAATCGATGTCTATGATATAAAGAATCAGGTTGCAAAAATAGATCCTATTAAACTTGAGAAACTGGATGATGATAAAATAAAAGATTATATAAACAAGAGTTATAAAAAAAATATAGATACAAACCAAAAAAACTTTAATAAACTTAAACAAATCCAGGACGAAATAGAAGAACTAAATAAGAATATTAAACTAAAGGGCGAACCGGACAGCAAACAAAAGGAAAACATACAAAATATCAAAAATCACCTTGAAAAAATAAAAAATGATATTAACAGGAACAAGCAATTATTAAAAGAAGAAGAACAGCAGTTCATTGAAAATTATGCAAACAAAGAAATAAACAAAATGATTAAAGAACTGAATAATCTGTTAAAGGAAGTTGACATTAATAAACTCAGGAAAAAATCTAACTCTTTGTCCAAAAAATCCCAAACTTTTCAAAAATCGCTTCAAAATTTCATTAACGCATTAAAGAAATTAAAAACATTGCAAAATCTAAAAGATCTAATTAACAAAATTGAAAAGGAAAATAATATAACAGATATTTCAGAAAAATTAAAAAAATTTGAAAATAAGATAAATCATTATACAGAACAATATAAAAAAGCTGAAGAAAATTTTAATAGAACCGGAAACAAAAAAGAACTTTTAAATAAATTAAATAAAGTAAAAAACTTGCTTTCTGGGAAAAATTTAGAGAAACTAAAAAATAAACTTTTAGATATTTTACGCGATCAAATCATGTTGTCCTACAGTATTAAAAACTCTTTAATTGAAGAAGAAATAACAATAGACCTTTTAAGGAAAACGGAAAAAATACTCAATAAAAACCGAAAAGAAATTTTAAATTTTGAAGAAGGAATAATGTATTTAGACCCTAATCTTTTAAATAAATTCAACTTTGTTCTATTTGAAATCAATAAATATCTTGGAAAATATCAGAAAATCAACAGATATTTAAGTTTTAAAAATATTAAAAATTCTATTGATTCAGTAGATAGATTAATTATCAAATCCTTAAAAAATATTGAAAAGAAATCCAGTCAGATTAATCTTTCAAATCTATTAAATAAAATTCAAAAGGTAAAAAAGAAACAGAAGAGAATTTTTTCAAAAATAAAACAATTAAGCTCAAAAGCCAAGTCAAGGCAGTTTAAAAATCAGCTGGATAAAATAATGGAAAATCAAAAAAGCTTAAAAAACGATATTGAACAAATGATGAAAAATAATAATTTCAATAAATACAAAAAAATGCTGAAAAATCTCAAAGAATCCATGGAAAATATTATAAAAGAAGAAAACCCACAACAAAAAATGAAAAAATTAAAAAATCTAAATCTTAAATTAGAAAAAATTGCAAACGATATTTCCAGCAAAGATTATTCTAAAAAAAGAAAAAGGCAGCTGATAGATAAAATATTGCAAATGAATAATAAACCGGTCAAAAAAAATGAACTTTATGATATAATTATGAAATATAAAAAAAATATTGATACCACCAGCTTTGAAAAGGAAATTAACGAATACTACAATAAAATTATTCGATAATATTACTCTCTTTTTATATTATATTTACTGATTAATCTCGATAAATATGAAGGCTGTATCCCCATTTCATTTGCTGTTTTGGTTTGTATCCAGTTATTTTTTTTCAACATACTTATTATATATTTTTTTTTGAAGCTTTTGACCGCTTTTTTATAGGGTTGTCCCCAAAATTTTTCATCATTTTTTTTGCCAGGATTTTTTAAATCTGCAGTTTTAACATAGGGTTTAACATTGCTGAGTTTTACATGTTTTTCATTTTCCAAAAAAATTGATATTCTTGTTAAATTATTTATTAATTCCCTGACATTTCCATACCAGTTAAACGATTTCAAATAAATAAAAACTTCTTTATCAATTTTGGGAAGATATCCCATTTTATTTTTGAAAAAATACCGTACAAGCACGGGAATGTCTTCTTTTCTTTCTCTAAGAGGAGGAATTTTTATTGATATAACATTAATTCTAAAATATAAATCTTCTCTAAATCTCTTCTTTTTAATCATTTCTTCCAGATCCCTATTTGTTGAAGCAATAAATCTAACATCAACCTGTATTGTCTCAACAGACCCCAATCTTTGAAATGTTTGATTTTGAATTGCTCTAAGCAGCTTAACCTGTAAATGATGGGGGAGTTCTCCTATTTCATCCATAAAGAAACTTCCATTATCAGCTATCTCCAGCTTGCCCACTTTTCTTTGGGTGGCTCCTGTAAAGGCACCTTTTTCATATCCAAACAATTCGGACTCCAGAAGGTTATCGGGAATTGCTCCAACATTAATGGGCACAAAATTATTATCTTTTCTATTGCTTAGATGATGAATTCTTTTAGCTACAATTTCTTTTCCTACCCCTGTTTCCCCCGTTATTAATACAGTGGCATCATATTTTGCAATTCGATTAATTTTTTTGCGAATTTTTTTTAAAGATTCGGATCTACCTATTAATGAGATAGGTTCAACTATATTCATAAACCCTCTTTTTTAAAGGAGGTGGGAAACAATCCCCCTCCTTCATTCTTTATTAAATCAAATTTTTTATATCACTTTCAAGAATTTTTGTCAATAAAGTTACTGTTGCTTTCACGTCGGATTCTGCAAGAACCTCAGAAACAGAATGAATATATCTTGTTGGAATTGATAAAACTCCCGCCATTATACCGGATTTAGTCAAGTTGATGGCTCCTGCATCTGTACCCCCATACTGAAGAACTTCAAGCTGATAATCTATATGGTTCTTCTCTGCAACTTGTATGAAAAAATCTTTAACTTTTTTGGGAACAAGTACAGAACTATCCTTAACCTTAATAGCCACTCCATTTCTTAATTTCATGGGCATTTTCGGTGCTTCCGGGGTATCGCCGCTTCCTGTAACATCTATAGCTATACCCAAATCCGGTTCCAGATTGTAAGCAGATACTTTGGCCCCTCTTAACCCAACTTCTTCCTGGGTGGTAAATACAAAATAAATTTCATTATCGGTCTTTTTAAGTTTTTCAGCAGCTTTTATCGCAACGGCACAACCTATTCTATCATCCATAGATTTGGCAACCATTAAATCATTTAACTCATCATACTGATTTGTAAAAGCACCAAATGTCCCTTCCTTTATCATTTTCTGGGCTTCTTCTCTATCTTTAGCTCCTATATCTATAAACAGCTTGTCAAAATCTAGCTTGGAGAGTTTATCAACCGGTTCGGTTCCTATTACACCTTTAACTCCATTTTCAAATACTACCCTTTGATACAAGCATCTTACCGGAGAAACACCTCCCACAGAAGAAAATCTCAGAAAACCTTTTTTTGTTATATGGGTAGTTATAACACCGATTTCATCCATATGAGCAGCTACCATTATTTTTGGACCTTTGCCTTTTTTGATACAAATCAAATTTCCCATGGAATCCTGCTTAATTTCATCCACATAGGCTTTCATATAGCCGGCAATTTTTTCTCTTATATCATCTTCTCTTCCAGAAGGTCCAAAAGTTTCGACAATCTCTTTAATTAGATTTTTCATAAAACCTCCTTAAAATCTTTTAATGTTTTTATAGCTAATTTTACTGTGTTTTCATAATCTTTAGTTGCCATTATTCCTCTTGGTGCATGAATATAACGAACAGGAGTAGAAATGACAATGGAGGGAATTCCCCCCTGGGTATGTATTACTCCGATATCAGTTCCCCCACTAACTGTTCTTTTATATTGATAAGGAATCTCATATTTATCTGCAGTCTTTTCTATGTGAACTTTTAGCTGTCTAAACCCTATTGTTGTTCTATCCATTACAGTAATAGCAGGTCCCTTTCTCATTTCTGTTGATGGACTTTGATCTCTATCTTCTTGATCCGGAACATCCCCTGCCGTTGTGCCCTCAAAGGCAAGAACATAATCCGGTCTAACTCTTTCAGCCAGAACAGATGCTCCTCTAAGACCCACTTCTTCCTGCACAGTGAAAACAGCAATAATATCCACAGGATAAGATTCATTTTCTTCTAATCCTTTTAGAATCTCTGTTATAACGCCACAGCCCGCTCTATCATCAAAAGCTTTACCCGAAACTGTATCTTCCTGAATTTCAAATCCTGTATCAAAAGTAGCAAAATCCCCCTCGCTCACAACCTTTTTAGCATCTTTTTCGCTGCTTGCACCTATATCAATATAAAGGTTGGATAAAGGAATAGGTTTTTTCCATTCACTTCTTTTTTGAAGATGAATTGGTTTAGCTCCAATCACTCCCGGAATTTTATCCTCTCCAATCACAACTTTTTTAGAAACCAGCAGCCTCGGATCAATTCCTCCAACTCTTTGAAAATTCAAAAATCCCTGTTTATTTATATGATCTATCATAAAACCTATTTCATCCATATGAGCAATTACCAAAACTTTTTTAGCATTCTTCTTTTTGGAATTTTTATAAGCATACAGGTTTCCCATGAAATCTGTTTTTATTTCATCCACATAATCCTTAATTTCCGTTTCTATTAGGTTTCGAATCTCATCTTCAAATCCAGAAACCCCAAAAGCGTTTGAATAATTTTCTAATAAACTAATCAATGCTTTACCTCCTTATAAAAATCATCAACATTGGAAACAAAAATTGCTAATATTTTTGCCATTCTTTTGATATCTTTAATGTTTAAAGTCTCAACTGTGGTATGCATATACCTAAGCGGTATCCCCATTTGAACAACTGGAACCCCTTCTCCCGAAATCTGCATAGAATATGCATCTGTTCCTCCTGGTCTAGCGGCAAAAGAGCTTTGAAAAGGAATCTCCCATTCATTAGCAATTTCTTTCAGTTTTTTAGTCAGAAATGGATGAAAATTTGGACCCGAAGCAATGGTCCCTCCTTTATTAAGTTTATAGACCTTATGTTTTTTTGCTCCTGGAGAATACCCAAATGTTACATCGATAACCACGCCAACATCGGGTTTTATTTCATAGGTACATGTTGAAACTCCCCTTACGCCTACTTCTTCCTGTGATGTTCCCACCATAAATACATCCCAATTATGTTTCATTTTAGTTAGCTCATTAAGTGTTTCTACCAGAACAACAACTCCAGCTCTGTTATCCATCGCCTGAGATGCCATATTATTATTTTGTAATTCAGCTCCCGCTGTATCAAACACTATGGTATCTCCAACCGAAACATTCTTTTCAACAAACTCCTTTTTTAATCCCGTATCGATATATAGATTTTCAATGGGAGTTACCTTGTTTTGGTCTTCCTTTTTCTGTAAATGGGGAGGAGTTGATCCTATTACTCCCTTTATTTTCTCTTTTCCAAAAATTAAAACATTTTGCCCCACAAGTACTCTTGGATCATGTCCCCCAATAGGTACAAAATAAATAAAACCATTCTTATCAATTTTGTTTACCATCATTCCTATCTGGTCTATATGAGATGCAAACATAATTTTCCCTTCTGAGGTTATCCCTTTCTTGTAACCAATTACATTCTTAAATTTATCCAAATAGGCTTTATCGGCATTTTGGGAAAAAAACTTTCTAACCAGCTCTGCTACTTCCTGTTCATCCCCCGAAATCCCTGAAGATTCTGTTAATGATTTTAAAATCTCTAATGTCTTCAATTAATTACCTCCTTTCAGGCCCTTAATTTTAAATTCTTGACTTATTTAATATTTTATTTATAATCTTGTATATGTCAAGTTTATTAATTATTTAATGGGTTAAATTTATCAAGGGAGGTAAATAATGCTAAAAAAACTAACTTTTATTCTATTAACATTAACTTTAATTACTACTTTTGTTTTTGCGCAGGATGCTTCAAGTTTGTACAATGAAGGGGTTAAACTTCTTAAAAACGGAAAAACTCAGGAGGCTATTACCAAGTTCAAAAGTGCAGCCATGAAGGACAAAAAGCACGTAAATTCCCGTCTAGGACTCGCTAATGCTCATTTCAAACTTCAAAACTGGAATGAAGCCGTAGCTCCACTAAAAGAAGTTTTAAATATAGAACCCAAGAACAAGGAAGCATTAAATCTAATTGTTCAGGCTCATTATAATATGAAAAATTATGATAAAGTAATAAAAAATGGAGAAAAATATTTTAATATAGCTGAAGAACCTTCATATACAGCTTACTACATGGTAGGAAAGAGCTATTCAAAGAAAAAAGAATGGTCAAAAGCTTTAAATAGCTTTAAAAAAGCTACAGAAATCAATTCTAATGACTACAAATCCATGTACGAAATGGGAAAAATCTATTACATGGCCAAAAAATACTCAAATGCAGCTCAATATTTGGGTAAGGCAACAGAAATTAGAGAATATCCAAATGCATACTATTATCTGGGATTAACTTATTACAAGCAAAAACAATATACAAAAGCTGCTGACAACTTTGTTAAGGTTACCGAGCTAAAACCCGGTTTTGAAAATGGTCATTATTTTTTAGCACAGTCCTATAAAAACGCAGGACAATATAATAAAGCTATTTCAGCAGGTAAAAGTTTACTAAAGATGAAAAGATCTGGTAAGAATTATTATTTACTTGGCGGTATCTATCTTCAAGCTAAAAATTATCAGGAAGCTTATAATTATTACAACCAGGGTTCATCCTATTCTGGGAAATATGGAAAAGCATGCACCAAATGGGCCAACTACGTACAGCAAAAATATTTACAGTAAGAACTAATACTCGTTAATAAATTCGAAAAAGGGAGGTTCCCTCCCTTTTTTTATTATTCAATAATTGATAAAAATTTTTTATAAAATATACTTGTAAAAAGGAGTATTTATGAGTTTTTATAATTACCCCGAACTGTATGATATGTTTTTTACCGATAAACAACATGAGAAAATAAAAGATTTCTATAGGTATGTTTTTGAAGATAAAAATATTAAAACAATATTAGATGTAAGCATCGGAACAGCTAATTTAACTTTACCTCTTGCCGAACTGGGATATGAAATTGCTGGAACAGATTTAAATAAAAACATGCTTGAAAAAGCTAAAGAGAAATTCGCCGACAAAAATATTGATATTGATCTTAGAATATGCAATTTTAAAAATATATCATCCCAATTTGACAAAAAATTTGACTGTGTTATTTCCACCGGCAATTCCCTGCCCCATGTAAAAAATAAAAATCTAAAAAAAGTTTTAAAAGAAATGAAGAATTTAATCAAAAAGGATGGATACATTTATTTTGATTTAAGAAACTGGGATAGAATATTAGAAAAGAAAAAAAGATTTTATATACTTGATCCAATTATTAAAGAAAATAAACGTATTAATTACATCCAGGTATGGGATTATAACGATGATGGCTCAATCATTTTCAATATTATAATCTACCATGAAAAGGATAATGAAATTTATGATAAAAAAATATTCCAGGAGAAATATTATCCCGTTAAGGCAGATTTTTTGGTTCATAATCTTGAGAAACTGGGATTTAAAAATATCAAAATAATTAATCATATTTTCCCCCAGATAGATGATTTTGAAAAAATGAAGTGGTACTGTGTTATAGCACAACTAAGCTAAATTTATGAACTAGAGATAGGTTTGACATCAACTATCAACTATTCACTATTTACTATTCACTAATCTCTGCTTAATATGAGGTATATTTTATATGCTTAGCAAGCATCTCCTTTAACTTCTGACGGGCTCTGTAAAGTCTACTTTTAACCTGTGGGGTAGTCAAATCCAGCTCTTCTGCAATTTCCTGATATTTTTTCCCCTCAAAGGCTGCTTTTTTTAAAACCTGCTGATAGTGTTTTGGCAATTCACTTATAGCTTTTTTTACTGTCTTTTTAAGATCTTTGAGCTCAACCTTTTCATCTATACTTTTATTCTCTTTTCTTTCAAAGTGATCCATTCTATCCTCTATATTTTTAAATTTTCTGTATTTTTCTCTTTCTCGAAGAAACATTCGGCCTTCATTTTTACAAATTGTATATAACCATGAGGAGAACTTTGCATTTTTTTTAAACTGGTCTATTTTCATAAAGACCTTCAAAAATGTATTTTGTAAAATCTCCTCAACACGATTGTTCTCGTTGGAAAATTTCCGGGCAATATTTTTTACAAACATCCTGTATCGTTCAAAAATCTCTTCAAAAGCTTTAATATCCCCCTCTTCAATAAGTTTGACTAATTCGAAATCTGTTAATTCCTTATAATTTTTCGCCATATTCTCCTAATACTTTATTAACATCATTCATTAGATAAAAAGATCCATGTATCAATATTATATCATTCTCCCGGGATTTTTCCATTGCAAAGCTAAAAGCTTTTTCCAATTTCTTAAAAGATTTAAAGGGGGATATAAATTTTTCCATTTCCTTTATTGTAGCAGATCTAAAAGAAGAATTTTCAGTAAAAATCATCCTGGTATTAAATCGGGATTCATACTCAAGCATTTTTTTTATTTTTTTCCCGGACGAAAAGGAGATTATTGAAAAAACATTTCTTGAAGTAAATTTTTCATATTTCTTTTGGAGCACTTCAAACAAAACTTTTATCGATTCGGGAGTATGCCCCGTATCCAGAATAACAATTCGCTTTCGAATTCTTCTTATATCAATCCGTCCCTTAATTTTTGTATTTATTAGGGCTGATATTGATCTGTTAACATCCATATCCACATTTAATACTCTTGTTGCCTGAAGAGCAGTAACAGCATTAACAAGCTGATGAGCCCCCTCCATTTTTAACTTTATTGGACCGATTTGCTTTCCATTTTCCAGTATAAATCTATCCTTTACTACTTTAAAATCTCTACCGTACAAAAAAAGTAAAGCTTTTCTTCTTTGAGATATTTTAGTAAAATAATTGGCAACATCCTTTCTCTTTTGTTTGCTTATAACCACCGGAATATTTTCCTTAATTATACCTGCCTTTTCATAGGCAATTTTTTTTAAAGTATTACCCAGAAGATTTGTATGTTCCAAATCAATTAATGTTATAACTGAAACCTCAGGTTTTATTATGTTGGTGGTATCCAGTCTTCCTCCAAGGCCCACTTCATATACTGCATAATCCACATTATTTTTTTTAAAATATAAAAAACTCATTAGAGTAATAAGCTCGAAAAAAGTTCGGTAGCGTTTTTTTATATTTTCCCGGTCAATTGTTTCACTTATTTTTCGCGTAATTTTTGCAAAATCGGATTTGTTAATTTGTTCTTTATTAATCCTTATCCTCTCTTTAACATCATATAAATGAGGAGAAGTAAAAGTGCCAACTTTAAACCCATTTTCAATCAAAATATTGCTTATATATTCCACCGTTGAACCCTTGCCTTTAGAACCGGCTACATGAATGGTTTTAATATCATTTTGAGGATTATCAAACTTTTCTGCAATATTTCTAAATTCTTCTAAGTTATACAGTTCACTGTTGTATTTTTTTGTTCTTTTTTTCTCATAATTTATAAAGGAATTTAAATAGTCAATAGCTTCTTGATAAGTCATATTATAACTTTGCCACCGTCTTTAGGGCGTTTTCAATAGCCTGGGTCATATTTAAATATTCATACTGTGCCAGTCTTCCTACAGGATAAAAATTTTTCATCCTCTTTACTTTTGCACTGTATTTATAATATATTTCTCTATTATCCCGTTTTGGTATTGGGTAATAGGGAATGTCCCCATCTTCTAAATTACATTTTTGGGGGTATTCTTTTGCAATAGTCGTAAACGGTGTTTTTTGTTTTGTAATATGTTTAAATTCGGTTACTCTCGTAAAATCATAGTTATTTGGGTAGTTAATTACTGCGTTTTGCTGATAATATTTTCTGCTATAAGTTTCATGTTTAAACTTTAAAGACCTATAAGGCAGCTTTCCAAACTCAAAATCGAAAAAATAATCAATAGGTGCTGTATAAAAAATATTTTTAACCCTGATGGTTTCATATAGTTTAAAATCACCATTTTTAATCGATAATATGTCTTTAAAATCGGTGTTTAATAACAAACTGATATTGTCCATTTCAATCATTTTTCTAAACATTGTAGTATATCCCTCAGCAGGAATCATTTGATATTTATCAAAGAAATACCTGTTATCTTTTGAAATATTTACCGGAACTTTTGAAGTTACCTCCCTATCAAGCTGTTCGGGAGAGCAGTCCCACTGTTTAAGCGTATAATTATAGAACACTTTGTTATAAATGTATTCTGCCAGTTCTTTTAATATCTCATTACTGGAATTTTTCAAATCCCATATTGTAATTTTTTCCCCGTAATTGAAATAACTGATTAAATTTTTTATATATTTATTACCTTTTTCAGAGGGAAACAATTTTGCAATAGAATTAATATTGAAAGGAATAGGAACGAAATTGTTATCGATAAAACCTAAAACCTCATGATTATAAAGAATCCAGTCTGTATATTCAGAAAGAAGCTTAAAAACCTCTTCTGAATCAGTATGAAAAATATGTGGACCATAATCATGGACTAAAACATTTTTTTTATTATAACTATCATGAGCCTGGCCTCCTATTTTATTTCTTTTTTCAACAATTAAAACCTGTTTGTTTTTTTGGGCCAGTCTATTGGCTATTACACAACCGGCAACACCCGCTCCCACTACTAAATTTTCTATCATAGTCTCTCCTATTTCAGTTTTATAGATAATAGTGTCATATCATCCGTACGTTCGCTGTGCTCAACAAATTTTTCCAGATCGTTTATAGTTGCTTTAACAATATCTGAAGATTTACCTTTAACATTATTATCAAATACTTTCTGCAATCTTTCCATCC
The DNA here is from genome assembly GCA_008086245.1 of Candidatus Mcinerneyibacterium aminivorans. Taxonomy (GTDB): domain Bacteria; phylum Macinerneyibacteriota; class Macinerneyibacteria; order Macinerneyibacteriales; family Macinerneyibacteriaceae; genus Macinerneyibacterium; species Macinerneyibacterium aminivorans. The sequence continues at coordinate 59,111 of VSIX01000004.1, read as the reverse complement.
CGTAAACCTCTTTGTTATGATCCATTCTTTCTATAATGCCATCTGTATAAAGCAGAAGAACATCCCCTCTGCTTAATTTTTCCTTTTTTAGCTCTATGCTTTTTTCAAACAGGTTTTGATTGCTCAAATTTAATCCTATACCCGGATTTTTTAAATATTTTGACCTTTTCTTTTTGCTGTTGTAGTACAACGGCTCATTATGGCCGCATCTTATCCAGCTAAATTCATTGGTATCAAAATCAATAGTTCCAATTATTGAGGTAACAAAAAAATCTTTCTGCTTGGATTCCCTTAAATATTTATTAATGTATAAAACAATATCCCGGATATTGTCAAAAAAGGAAAAACTGGAGTTTATAACCCCCTTTAGCTCACCCACGAATAATGCGGAGGCTATACCTTTTCCGCTAACATCACCAATAACAATACCGAGTTTGTTTTTATCCTCAAGTTTTATTATATCATAATAATCTCCACCCACTTCCTGGGCCGGAACATAAGCAGCTTTTATATCGTAATTATTTATTGAAAGTTCTCTTTTAGGAAGAAGATTCATCTGAATTTTTCTCGCTATTTCCAGATCTCTTTTCAGCTTTTGTTTTTCAACTGTATCGGTAATATCCTGAAATGAAATTATTGCACTGATAACAGACTTTCTATCTTTATCCTCATAAAACTTCTTTAAGCTTTCTTCTTCAAGCACAAATGGCACAATAGTAAATCTTAAAAATTTATTATCAAACCATAACTGTAAATGCTGCGGCTCAAAAGTTTGAAAAGCCGCCTCCATCTTATTGTCCATCATTTCTATCTGTTCATCATTAAAATATTCTTTAATATTTATTAGATGTTTTTCCCTGTACTCACAGCTATTTTTGCTACAGTAATAGCATAAGCCCATTCTTGAACAAACCATTGATGTTTTTTTGGATATATTTAAAATTTCTCTTCCTGACATATTTACATTAGCTATAAAATTTTCATCCATTACCATTAGACCGTATGGAGTTTCCTCATAAATAGCAGTATTAACATTCACAAAAGATTTAAGCTCTTTAATCGTCTGATATCTAATCAAATATTGATTTAAAAGCAGCCCCAGCTGGAGAATATGAATTTCACTAATTGCATTTTTTTCTTTGAAATTTATATTTATTAAATCTTCTACTTTATTAAACACCCTTTTCTCGCCCATATTTGGTTCCGTTTCCAAAATTGCTTTTAAAGGGATGAAGATAGATGTTGAAGCATTAAAACGTTTATAAAGCTCTCTAAACTTTTCATCATTTTTACAATCGTTAGAATAGTAAATATCATCTTTTTCTACAAACTCATCTACATACTTTTCCATCCAGTTTTCTATCTCAAAACCCTTTTTATCTGTACCATAAGATAAACATTTATTGTGATCCATATCAAATAGAATCATTGAATCAATAGAATAAAGCTGTTTTAAAACTTCGTATACATCTTTAAAAAAAAGATAAGCCTCATCATTAAATACAATTTTAAATCTGGAGAAAAGATCGAGTCTCTTCATGAAATTAATTACCTCTTAAAACAGTTCTAAAAAATTTCTTGAATTTGGTATCAGATAACCTCAACCTTTTGATCATTTCATTTAAAAAATTCTTATATATCTTATATCTAATATTCCTGTCATTTTTTAATATTCGTTCGAAATCCGATTTTAATAGGACAAGAGCCTGGACATCCGTTTTGGCTTTTGCATTTGCAAATCTTTTATTGTCGTTTAATGTTCCTATCTCACCAAAAAATTCTCCCTTGCTTAAATTTATTATATGCTGCTGTTTTTCCCCCGAAACTTTTTTATATATTTCGACCTCTCCCTGTTCAATAAAGTAAATTGAATCTACTATATCATCTTCTTCAAATATTATTGTTTTTTTATCATAATGTTTTAAAAAAAGCCTTTTTTCAATAGTAGCGGATTCCTGCTTGCCCAATTCTTCAAACAAATAATATTTTTCAATCATGGAATTACCCTTCCATATTCATTAAATAAAATGAGTTTAATTTCTCACTTGTATTTTTGATTCTTTTGGAAATTTTTTCAACAAGATTCCTTAGTATAATAGTGGAATAATCTGCTTTTTTATCAAGCAATTCGAGAAAATTTTCTCTGTTAATTTTTAAAAGTACTGTTTCTTCCCTGGCGATAGCTGTTGCACTTCTTCTCCCGCCATCAAGTATAGACATCTCTCCAAAAAATTCATTTTGTGTTAAAACAGCTATCCCTTCCTGTCCAATATTTTCAATATTTATGATTATACTAACCTTACCTTTTCCAATAAGATACAAAAAATCCCCCCGGTCTCCCTCTTCAAATAATTTTTTATCATCCTGAATATCAATTTTAGAAAAATAGGATGTAATCTTGGGAAAATATGATACCGGTATATTTTTAAAAAGGTAATTATTTTTTAATACTTCAATTTTTTCCATAAATCATCCTTTTCTCTTTTCATTTTAGTTAAACTATCATAATCTGTCAAATCAAACTTAAGGGGAGTAATTGAAATATATTTCTCATATATTGCTCTATCATCACTATTAGAATTTTCATCAATTTTCAAATCTCCACTATACCAGTAATAATTTTTACCCATCGGATCTTTTCTTTTTTCCAGTCTTGTTTTATAAAAGCTTTTTCCCTGATTGGTAATTTTAATCCCTTTAATGTTTTCCTTTTTCTCATTCGGATAGTTTATATTTAATAAAACACTACTTTCAAAAAAATCCGATTCTTTCCAACCCTCCAAAAATTTTTTAACAAATTCAGCAATTTCATCAAGATAATCTCCTTCAAAGGAAGTAGATATAGCTATTGATGGAATTCCCGCTAAATATCCTTCTGTTGCAGCGGATACCGTGCCCGAATATAGAATATTATTTGAGGTATTGAAACCCTTATTGATTCCCGAAATGATACAATCAAATTTTATATCTTTAAACAAATATGATAGGGCAATTTTTACAGAATCAGCCGGGGTTCCCTCTACAGCCCACCCCGAAAATTCATTTTTTCTCTTTACTTTAGTAAATCTAAAAGGTTGAAAAAGGGTTATGGAATGACTCGCAGCTGATTGTTCGTGCAGGGGTGCTACTATTTCTATATCATGTATATTTTTTAATTTCTTCCACAGATAAAAAATGCCATCTGAATAAATACCATCATCATTTACAATCAACATTTTCATTTTATAATAAGTTCCTTATCCCTTTCTTTATTCCATCTATACCATTCACTATCATCATCTTCTCTTTTAGTGTTAATACTTCTGTATTTTACTATTTCGCCATCTTTATTAACTTCAAGCTCCATCATTTCTTTAACAATAAGAGTCCACTCTTCCATTGTTACTTCTTTCGGTCCCTCTATTTCGGTGGGGCCCTCTATCTCATCCGGTTTTTTAATTTTTATATCTTCTTTTTTATCTTTATTAGTAGCTTCTTTTTTTATTACTCCTTTCACCTCGACTTGCCCCCTGTAAACTTTTATTTTAGAACCTTTTTTATGGGTCTGAATACGAAATTCAGTACCAACTACTGAAGAAGAGATCGCAGTTGATTCAAACTCAAAGACTTCTCTTTCTCCCTTATCCCTTACATTTCCCCATATTTCACCCTTTTGTACTTTCATCTTTGTTATCAGTTTATTTTCGGTTTCCTCATATAACTTAACCATATTTACTATTGTTTTAGGTGCTAATCTTATCCTGCTTCCTTTCTTCAGAGCAATTTCAGCAAAAGATTCAGGCAGTGTTCTAAGTATATCTCTTGACTCTACATCCATTCTTAATTTAGCTTCAAGCCACCTGTATTCATCAGCCTTTCTTTTCTGGGCGTCTCCTTTCAGTGCAGATATATAGCCTCTTTTTTTATTTTCAGCATCCTGGGAATATATCGAAAATATAAAAACAAAAACTGTTAAGTACAACAATAATTTTCTCATACAGCCTCCAATCTGAACTAAATAGTTATTATAAATTATATTTAAATAGTTAGGTTTTTCAAGCTTTTTATTAATAAGTGAACTAATAACTAAAAGTAGTATTAATTGAGTTAAACTTAAAGCTGCAAATTATAAAATTTATGAATGTTTGCCTTGAAGATTTTTATAATATCATAAATATATTCTGCCTTAGAAAACATCTTTTGATTTTTGCCCTTTATATAAAACGGAACCCTGTTAAATGTATGTTTTGATATTGATAAATCCTCTATATTGCCATGATCTGATATCATAATTAAGCTATCACTATTAAAATCCATTTCTTCTAGAAGGGTATAAAATAATTCCTGAAATTTTAACAATACTTTATTAGCCCTGCTGTAATCTCCAAGATGCCCTGCCTTATCAGTTAAAAAATATTCAAAAAGTGTAAAATCATACTCATCTGCAATATTAAGCAAATTCCTAGCTGCTTTTTGGGGAGAGATTTTTTTTAAACTATTTAATTGATTAAAATCCAAATAATCTTTAATCCTGGGAAATAATTTTTCATATCTCTTTTCCATTTTATCCCTGGTGATGAGTGTTTCATTTGTAATATCCTGATATACAGCTTTATTTTCATTTAATTTTGATAATCCCCTTACAATTCCCAGGGATGAAAGAGTCATATAGGTTGTAGCAGAAACAAACCTGGAATTATCCAAAAATTCTTTATCATCAACTATAAAACCATTAGCAAAGGTGCTTTTCAGGTTTTTCCCCTTTAGAAATTGAAAAATTGATTCTTTTTTAAGAATCTTTTTGAGCCTTTCATTTGGAAATCCCTCTTTATGATAACCCAGAATTTTAGCACAATTTTTTCCTGTAAAAATGGATGCCTGTCCTGTAGCGCTCTGTGGGATTCCCTCAACACCCATTTTTGCATTTAAAGGTACTGAGTCTTCAAAAATAACTTTATTAAGAAATTTTAATTTTTCATCAAACAGAGGATTATTTTCTTTTCTATAATTAATTCCCAATCCATCAACAAATATAAACAATACCATTTATTACCTATTTTCTTTTTTAAGTTTCCAAATAAAATTTAAATATCAAAATAAATTCAGTTTTATTTTATCAAATTCTCAAAGATTTCATACATCTGTCTTGGTTTATTTACAATATAATCAGCATATTCACTGTACTGATTGTTAGTTGAAATCAAAATTGTTTTAAAACCCATTTTTTTTAAAGGTTCAATATCATTTTTTACATCATTCCCAACCATTATACAGTTTTTAGGTTTGATTTTCTTCTTTCTAAGCTTTTTTTTGAGAACCTTATATATTTTATTATCAGGTTTCCCAACTTCTTCTCTAAAGGATAATACCATTAAATCTTTATCAAAATATTCCCCGATATTTTCAATCTCATCTTCAAGGAGCTCGAGAGAATAAAATTGAGAATTAGATAAAATACCCTGTTTAATATTATTATTTTTAAGATATACCAGTAAATTCTCATTTTCCTTAGGAAGATAAACAGGATTTATGGTTTTTTCAAAAAACGCTGATATTTCTTCGGCCTTATCATCAGTAATTTTTCGGTTTAAATAAGTGTCAAAAAAAATTTTCCATAAGTTTCTAATATCAAGTTCAGGATGATTAATATCATAATCCTTATTTTTTATATTTTTATCATGAAGTTTTTTTTCTAAATTTTTATAATGCTTACTGCCCTCCACTGGATCAATATTAACCTTATATCTTTTATTTATCGCTTTAAACCCCTTCTCTAAAACATCATGATGACCTGGATCCTCAACCTTATTGCCCCTTTCTGAAATAAATAATGTCCCATAAAGATCCCAGATTACAGCTTCTATCAATCCAATCACCCAAAAATAGTTTTAATTAACTTTTTCAAATTAAATTCCAAAACATCATAGGAAAAGTATCTTTTTGCAATTTTATAATTGGTTTTAACCATATCTTCTCTATATTCATCATTCTTTAATACCTTCTCTACTTCTTCAATATTTTTATCAGATAAATAATCATCCATTGTTACAGTTTTAAATCCTTTTGGTTCGATATCTTTTATATATATACTGTATCTATTGACAAGAAGCGGTTTTTTAAACATAACTGCTTCCAAAAAAGCATTTCCAAACCCCTCAAAGGAAGATGGGTAGGTGACAAAATCTGCAAAAGGATAAACATCCCAAAGTGTATATATTCGCTCCCAGCTTTCTCTGTATTTGTCGGGCTGATGCAACTTATTATTTATATAGTAAACATCGATTCCTTCCCTTTTAGCATAATCAATAATCCAGTTATAATAATCAAGTCCTTCATCAGATGAAGAATGTGTAATTACAAGTTTAATATTGTCATTCTCCAACCTTCTAACTAAATCAATGGAATGTTCTATACCTTTTCTTGCAACAATTCTGGTAGGTTGTAAAAATATAATATCCGAATTAGCAAAACCAAAATCTTTTTTGAAATTCTCTTTTTTATCTTTTTCCAGCTGTTGCTCTCTTTCAAAATTAATTACATTTGGAAGAAGAGTGGAAGAGAGCCCTCTTCTTGCCGCAAGCTGCTGCTGCGCGATACTATTAATAACAACATGCTCAATAAACGGTAAGTTAGGTGGAAATGCCATGGACAGATAATCTTCAAAAGCATTTAAAAGATATCTATTTCTTTCCCAGGCAAAGTCATGATGGTGTCCTATGGTCGGAACTCCCCTTTCTGCTATAACTTCCGTTATTGCAAGCCCCAAAGGAACATTCATTGGAATACTTAAAGCATTTTCAACAATCATTAAATCTATATCAAATTTATCCAGAAATATATTTAATCTAACCTTTAGAAGCTGCTTTATATCCATAATCTTTTTGGTGACACTTGGCTTCCTGGTTTTTTTATTTTTTAATTCGTTATTTATTTCTTTTATTTCAGGGTCCTTAAAAAAGGCTTTTTCGCATATATAGCTTTTTTCAGAAGGAGTATCCAGTTTCCCTGCAAACCAAAAAGTTTTATGTCCCAATTTCTGCAGCACATCATCCCATTTTTTGGCTTCGAGTGACACCCCATCCAATCCAGCAAACCTGGTTCCTACAAAACCTATATTTAATTTCAAATAACTACCTCCTTTAATAATCAAATATTAATCTTATATATTTAATTTTTAAGAAACTTTTCATGACTTTTTCATCAATCTTTTTTTTCTGATTGTTATCATAATTTAAATTATTTTCTTTTTCAACTTCTTTTACCAGTTTTTTCACCCTTTTTCTATATTTTTCAAAAGAAAAAAAATCCAAATTTATCCCCTGTTTTTTATAATTTTCTGTTAATTTGAGCATTTTTGAACTTACACCTTTATTTAGCTTTTTAATTTCGTTTATATTCTTCTTTAAGCATATATCCTTTTGTGAATCAACATCAAGGTATGAATAATCTATTATACGCTTATTTATTTTTTCCCTTACTTTTTGTAGCAATATTTTTTTATATTTTTTCTTAAGTTTTAATGAATCAATCTTACTTTCGTACCTATCAACCAAAAAATCTTTCTTTTTATTGTAAACTTTAATTCCTGTATAATAACTTTCTTCTTCAATGTTTTCAAAATCTTCTAAAATATTTATTTTTCTGGAAAAAAAATTTTGTTTATTTATTTTAGATTCAAGATACATAAGACCAAATCCTTCAAGAAGGGATGTTGTAATTAACAGGTCGCTTCCCTTCATTAGCTTTGGGAACAAATCCGGAAAATGCTTTGAAATCGCCCATACTCCCTTTATTTTTTCATTGTTAAAAACTTTTTTTACAGTTTCTTCATATTTTCTTTCTTTTTTGGAATTAGCTCCTAAAGTAACAATCAAATTGCTTCTTTTATTAAATAATCTATTTACCAAAATTGCTTCAAGAATATTTTTTCTTCTTATGGTTCTTGTAGGATACAAAAACAAATATTCATTTTCCTTAATTTTTATTAATTCCTTCAATTTATCAAAAATTTCTCTTCTAATATTTTTCTTCTGCTTTTTATTAATATTTTCCCGATCCAGAGATACTGAGTTAGGCAAATAAAACAGATTTTTTTCGGGAACACCAGCATCTCTAAGCCTTTCAAAATCCCTTTTGTTAATTGTGGAATAGACAATATTATTGGATAAGGGATATAGTGTATGATCAACATATTTATCTAAAAATTTATAATTAACCCATCTGGCACATTCCGGAAAATCATGAATCTGCAGTATTGTTTTCACACCCTCTTTTTTTATAAAATTTATAAAAGCTGAAGTAAATGCAGGATTTTTCCCCAGATGATAATTATGGACCCAGTACAAAGCATTTTCTTTATGATTTTTTTTCAATCTGGCCAATATTTTATTTTTTAATTTATTAAATTTATCTTTATCAATATTTTCAGGATATATATATCTGATTTCGGGAAAATCATTAACCTCAACATTTTCATATTTGAGTTGATTCTGAATTCCTTCTATTCCCATCTCCAACGATGTAAAAATCGTGATTTTATATCTGTTTTTTAGAATTTCTATTAATTTTTTTACAACTGTATTTACTCCGCCAGTCAAAAAATGATAATGAAAAAAATATATTTCTTTCATAATTTTATTTATTGAATTTCTTGCAGTATTCAGGAATTTTGACCATGGGAGGTCTTTCAACCTGCTCTATTTCTGTTTTTTTAATATGATGTTTCTTTTCTCTATATTCAATACTTACATGATCTTTCCCCATATCTTTATTCAATTTTAGTTTTCCGTATTTTTCAAGTCTTCTCAAAGCAGTTTTTAAAAGAGCAAACGACATTTTACTCAATGCTTGAATGGATTGATTTCTATGTATTCTCATATCCAGATCAACCTGACCGATTTTATCAATTCCGTAATTTTCAAAAATATCTATAAGATGTGCTGTTTCCACACCATACCCAACAGAAAAAGAAAGATTTTCAAGTATCTCTCTCCTACCGGCATATTCACCACTCAATGGTTGAATTACAGTTGCAAGCTCTGGATAAAAAGCTGAAAACATGGGTCTTGTTTGAATTTCGGTTACTCTCCCTCCTCCTGAAGGCTGAAAAGATTTTTTGCCGGTGATAGGTCTTTCATAAAAAGATTTGACATATGACAAACCCGGATTCATCAGCAGGGCTCCGACTAAACCATATACAAATTTGGGATGAATATTATCAATATCCGCATCAATCCAAACTATAATATCACCCTTTAGAACGTATAAACTTTTCCATAAATTTTCGCCTTTACCCTTATAAAATCCATACCTGGGGAGTATCTTTTCCGAGGAAAAAACAGTTGCCCCATATTCTGCAGCAAGCTCCCTCGTATTATCCTCCGAACCGGAATCTATTACTACAATTTCATCAAGAAGGGGAAACCTGTCCATTAACTCATTTTTAATAATAAGAACTTCCTTGGCAATCGTTTTTTCTTCATTCAGTGTAGGTAGAGCCATAGAAATTTTAAGTTCCTGTTTTTGTTTTAATTCTACCAGCCTCTTGAAATCACTAAATTGCAGATGGTGATATGTATTCTCTAATATTTTATTACTAATCATCTTCCTCTTTCTTTTTAAAATAATTTGCACCTTTTTCTATAATCAAAAAAAGTTGTATGATACCCTTTGTTATCGGTTCTTTCTCTATATATTCTTCGTTTACTGTTAGTTTTCCATTTGTTATCCCCAGTGAAACAGTTGGTATATCTGTCTGAAGAAGAACGGCCGCTTCATCTCTAATAACTCTAAATTTTGATTTTATATCCAGTTCCTCATGAACCTCCAGAATTATATCTATCAAAGGGCTCTTCTCCATAATATAATTAGCAGGCGAATATCCGATTAACTCAAGATCAATATCAGTATTAAGCTCCCTTGAGAGCTTTTTAACTGTTGAATTTAATATCTGATTTTCATACTCAAGGTACTGGCTCTTTCGACTTAACAATTCTATTTTCATAACTCCTTCATCAGAAATGACTTCTTCCTTTGAATCAGATGAAATATCAATTATGTTTATAAAAGTACAGGATTCTTCGGGCCATCCAATAATTTTAAGCCTTGCCCCTATTTCGGTTAATATATCCATGGCAGATAATTTATTTGGGGCTTCGCATATATTAATCAAATCTATTTGTTCTGTTTTTACTTTTATTTTATACCTATATTTCCCTAGTGATTTTGAGCCGATATCCCCAAGGGAGGTACTGTCAATATCAATGGCAAATAAAATGTTACTATCCGTATTCTCAAGGTAATAATTTAAACTTCTAAAATTCTGTTCTATATCCGAAATATCGGTAAAAAGAAAGGTTATATTATAATTCAAATTATGGTTTTCATTGAAAAGATAATTTATAAGATTTAAGATAACAGAAACCTTTAGGGAATTTTCTATCAATCCCTTTCCATAGGCTTTACTACTATCCAGTCTAACAAACCGCTCATGGCGGGATATCTTTTTATATTTAATAGGAGTTAAAATCAAAATAGTATCTTTAGCTAAATTCTTCGACTGAAAATACTCAACAAAAATATTACCTGCCTCATCCCTCTCTATCTTTGGAACCTCATACTCGTTTAACCTGTTTATAATGAACTCCTTTTGAGAATCTGTAGATTCGCTGGATATAGGTATTTGATTGTACATTATTGCATCAGTAAGTATATTTTCACTGTACTGTTTTAAATTTTTAAAAGAATAGTCCTTAAAGGACATACGCCCTCCCAACTTATTATTACATATTATGATTATACTAATTCATTTCATAATTTCAATAGATAAATAAGAAGAAATCGGCAAGCAGCATTCTGAAATTTAATTTTTTCTCTTCCTGATAAATTGGTCCCTGAATAGATAATAAAATCTAAATTCAATTACTCATTCAGATAGTTTATTCAGGATATTGTAAAATTTCAACAATTTGATTTAAATTTCACCCCTTGAACGCTGCTGGAGAACTCCGGGGTTATATTTATTTCCATCGGGTCGATATCCCAATTAAAAATTTCCATATTTTAAATCTTTTCTGAAAACCAATTCTTTAAATCATTCTTAATTCAGTAATTTTCTATCTTATTTATAACCAATTTTTATGAGCTATTTAGATACATAAATTTGAATCAGCTTCGTTCAATTAATTTAAATGTAATCACCCACCACAGGTTATCTCCTATTAATTCTAAAAATTTACTAAATTTATCAATATTGTTGTAATTCATACTCAAAGTTATAAATTTACTTTAATAATCAATTTAAATTCTGAAAAATATTTGGTTGAAATTTTCTTTTTATACAACTTTTTCCTAAAAAAAACTGCTATTTTATTTTAATATAAACTAGTCTATGACAAAGTAAAGATATGTTGTATTAGTAATATAATTTTTTTATAAAGTGCTTGACAGATATGGTTGATATGTTATTATTTTTATCAAGTTGTTAAATTGTTGTTATCTAACAAAATAATAATATATTGTAAGGAGGGCTTATGACAAAAAACGATTTAACAGAAAAAATTTGGGAAAAATATGAATGTTTAACAAAACAGGAATCAAAAGAAATAATAAACCTTTTAATGGAAGAAATTAAAAAAGCAGTAGAAAATGAAGACAGTGTTGAATTAAGAGGCTTTGGAACTTTCAAAACAAAAACCCGCAAAGCAAGAACTGCAAGAAATCCACATACAGGAGAAAAAATTAAGGTTCCCAGAAAGCAGGTTCCATACTTTAAACCCTCTCCAAAATTTAAAACGAGAGTAAATGGTAACGACCAGTAAAAGTTAATATAAAATTCATGAAAAAAATAATTATTATTTCAGATACTCACAGCAAAAAATTACCTTCTAAGCTGAAAAAAGATTTAGAAAAATGTGATATTATTATTCATGCCGGTGATTTTACAAGCTTAAATTTCTATGATAGACTGCTTCATTATAACAAAAAGCTTCATGCCGTTCTTGGAAATATGGATAAGAAAAATCTGGAAGAGTTTTTGCCCCCCCCAAAAAACCTTTGAGATCGAGGGGAAAAAATTTGCTTTGATGCATGGATGGGGAAGCCCCAAAAACCTCCATAAAAAAATTGAAAAGAAGTTTGAAAATTATAAATGGGATATTTTAATCTTTGGGCACACCCATTCAGCTGCTGCTATAGAAAAGGATAACAAGTTAATTTTAAACCCCGGTTCTCCAACTGAAAAAAGATTTGCAAAAAAAAATACCTATATAAAATTAATTCTGGACAAAAATAAAGTGAATTATGAATTAGTAGAAATATAATCTCTTGCTAAATACTATATTTAACATATAATAATTATATGAATAAAAAGATTATAATTTTTTCAAAGAACGATTATCAATACACTCTATCTTTGCTTCTATCCAAACATGGATATGACTATAAATCAATCGAGAAAAAGGATAAGCTTCTTAAATCAATAAGTCCGGAATTTCCAGAAGTTATAATTTTTGAAAAGGAAAGAATAAACCAAAAAGAACTTGAATTAATTAAACAGATAAAAAAACAGAATGTTTCAGTAATTGTAATCTCAGATCAAATATCTGTTGATATATTAAGAAAGATGATGAAAATTGGGATTAGATATTATTTTAACAGGCCCTTTGAAGAGGATAAGCTAATTTCGGCAATTGAAGGTTATTTTGAATCCCAATTTTCTTTCCAGGAAAGCAGCTATCTGGTACAGAAACTAAAGGATAAAATTTACAAATTTAAACTGTTAAATCAGACAGCAAAAATGATAAATTCCACCCTAAATATCGATGAAATATTAAAAAAGCTTATGACCAACATGGGGGAAATTGTTGATGCAGAAGCCTGGTCCCTTTTAACCTATGATAAAGAAAAAGATAAACTCGTATTTAAATATGTGGTCGGTGAAAAAGCAAATCAACTAAAAGGTAAAGAAATGAAACTGGATAAAGGTATCGTGGGATGGGCAGCAAGGAATCGGGAAAGTGTTTTAGTTGAAAATGTTGAAAAAGATGAACGATTTTATAAGTATTTCGACAAAAAAACAAATTTCCAAACAAAAAGTGTTATTTGCATACCAATTATTTATAGAGATGAACTTTTGGGTGTTGCGGAAGTGGTTAATAAAAAATCTGAGGGACATTTCAACCATGAAGATTTAAACATAATGGAAATTCTGGTAGAAAATGCAGCTATTGCTATTAAAAACTCATATTTGCTAGAAAAGGTATATCAGATCTCTTTAAAAGATCACTTAACAGATCTGTATAACTTCAGAAAGCTAAATCAGATTATAAACAAATATATTGGAAACAATACATCTTTCTCCTTAATTTTCATGGATATTGATGATTTTAAAGATATTAATGACAATTACGGGCATCAGTATGGAAGTAAAACCTTAATTGAATTTGGAGATATTATATCCGACATATTATCAAAAGAAGGATACGGTTTTAGGTATGGAGGAGATGAATTTATTGTTATTATAAAGGGTGATAAGATAAAAGATGCAACTGATTTTGCAAAAACAATCGCTCAAAAACTAAAAAATCATAAATTTTTAAAAGAAGACAATATTAACACACTGCTGACACTCAGTATAGGGATATCCCATTTTCCCAATCTTGCCAAAAATAAAAGAGAAGTTTTAACTCAGGCCGATAAGGCGATGTATAAAATCAAAAAAAACAAAAAAAATGGATTCCACGTTTTTTCAGGCAACTAAAATATTATTGACAATTATTAATAATATTATTAAACTTTGATTAACAAAGGCGGGGTGTAGCGCAGTCCGGCAGCGCACATGCATGGGGTGCATGGAGTCGGAGGTTCAAATCCTCTCACCCCGATACTTTGATAATAAAAAAAGAGGGATATTATGAAAGAAGAAAAAATAAAACGCATAAATGAACTCTGGAAAAAGCAAAAAAAAGATGGGCTTACAGAACAGGAAAAAAAAGAACAGAAAAAATTAAGAGAAGAATACATTAAAGATGTAAAGCAAAAAGTAAAAACACAGATTGAAAATCAAAAAAACATTTCCTCCAGCGGGAATAAGTAAATGAGAAAACTTCAAAAATCTTTCTTAAAAAAGACTTTAGAAGTTTATTACAGTCAAACTATCAATAATATTGCTACTGAAATGGTTACAAGAAACAGCAGAAAAATCGAAAGAAAAATCAGTTTAAAAACAGGAAACGGGAAAAAACATACTTTAAGACTTAAACACTTTAAAGAAGGCGAAAACCCATTTGAATGGTACTATTACCGATCTGAAGAAACACAAAAAATCGATTTTTTACCCATTTTTTTAATGGGAAGCAAATTAAAAGGAGGGGAATTGATTTACTTTCTTGAAGATTTCCCCAAAAATTCTTCTACTAAAAACCCTTCTGTATATTTCAAACAATTCACAGAACTTCTAAAATTTTTATCTTCTAACTTCTGTAAAAACCAAATGAACACAAGTTACAATAATTGCTTTAGAAAATACTTAAAATCAAATAAGGAATCAAAACTAATTAGTTATTTGGAAAAAACAAATTATAAAAACAACCTGGAAATCAGTATGCTGCTTAATGAAAAAAATTTAGCCTATACTAAAAAATCACTGAAATTAATGGATTTAAACAATTTAGAGGCCCATTTTGCAGGATTTTCCTTTTGGAGTCTGTATAATAATAGTGATAATATCGAATTCAAAGATTTTTATGATGAATATTTTTCTCAAAAGGAAAAACAGAAATTAAATATTGATATCCTAAAAAATCTTTCATATATGGAATATAAATTTAATAAAGAATATGAAAAAAAAGAAAATTAATTTTAAGTTTGAAAATAGAATAATTGAAAAGATTTTTTCACTTTCAAGGGAAACCGGCACAACTCTATATTTAGTAGGAGGAATTGTTCGGGATATCCTTTTAGGAAAATCACAATTTAATGATATCGATTTTGTTTATAAGGGAAAAATAAATCCCTTAATCAAAAAATTAAAAGAAATAATCAATTTTAAGGTAATTGAATTCAACCGTAAGAACTTTAGAACTCTTCGATTATGTTTTAAAGATTTAACTGTGGATTTTCAAGAACTTCAGGAAAACAATCTTTCAATTGATTCAAAACAAAGGGACTTTACTGTTAATTCGCTTTATATGCAGAATAAGTCTGCTTCTTGTTATGTCGTTCTGGATTATGTTAACGGCATAAAACATTTAAAAAAAAAGGTAATTATTCCTGTAACGGAAAACAGTTTTAGAAATGATCCTTTAAGAATACTGAGAATGTTTAGATTAAAGGCTACGGATAACTTTTCTTTATCTAAAAAAGCTCGAATTCTATCGGAAAAGGAGAAAAAAAACCTAGAAAATATCGCAAATGAAAGAATCAAGGAAGAACTAATTAAAATATTTAATTATATCAGTCCTGCTTTGATAACAACAATGCAAAATTCTAATATCCTATCAATTTTGTTTAATGAAAACTTTACATATACTGATATTAATAATTTTGAAAACAACTATTTAATGAATTTAGCCCTGTTTTTTTATTACAATAACTGTGTTGAAAAGCTTCCTGATTTGTTAAACAAATATACTTTTTCAAAAAAAGACATAAGGCTTATTAATCTTATTAATGCTTTTCTGGAATCGATTAACAACAAAGTTAAAGAAAAAGCTTTTGTATATAAATATAAAAAATATCAAAAAAAATATCTCAAAAGTATTCTTGATTTTGCTCAAATAACAGAACAGAATAGAAAATATACAAAATATTTACAAAAAATAATTGCAAATCACAAATTCATTTTAAGCGGAAACTATCTAATGAATGAATTTAAGGTAGAAGGAAAGGAACTTGGGAAACTTATTGATAAAATGCATGTGTATCAAATAATTAATGATATTAAAAATCAGGATGAATTAATAAATAATTTTATAAATAATTGACAAACTGTAAATGAATCGATAAATTATATTGTATGAATGAGGAGATTTTATGAATATAAAAAGCTATTTAAAAGATAAAAAAAAAGAAGTGGATGAGTATCTGGATAATCTTTTACCTAAAACTAACAAATTCCCCGCGCAGCTGCATGAAGCTATGAGATATACTATTTTTGCAGGTGGAAAAAGAGTTCGACCAATTTTATGTATAGCTTCATTTCAAATCTTTGATAGCAATTATAAAAAAGTTTTACCATTTGCTTCAGCATTAGAAATTATTCATACTTATTCTCTCATCCATGATGATCTACCTGCAATGGATAATGATTCCTTAAGAAGAGGCAAACCTACAAACCATAAAGTTTATGGAGAAGCAAAAGCTATTCTTGCTGCAGATGCACTTTTAACATTTGCCTTTCAAACAATGGCCGAATCCTCCAATTTCGAGGACCGTTTAATTAAAAAAGCTATTTTCAATATTGCAAAATCAAGCGGTTATTCCGGTATTGTTGGAGGGCAATTCGTCGATATCGATATGGAAGGAAAGGATATAGACCTTCCAACATTGGAATATATACATACACATAAAACCGGAGAACTCATAAAAACCTCCGTTTATTCAGGTGCTCTTTTAGCCGGAGCCAAAGATGAAGATCTTGATAATCTATTAAAATATGCCAAATGGCTTGGCTTAACCTTTCAAATAGTTGATGATATCCTTGATGAAATAGGAGATAAAGAAGAATTGGGGAAAAATCCCGGAAAGGATAACCACTACAACAAATTTACCTATCCTTCTATTTATGGCATTAAAAAGTCAAAAAAAATAGCAGAAGAATATACTCAAAAAAGCAAAAATTATTTGGCTAAAATTAATGCGGATACTTCAATTTTAAATGAAATTTCAAACTTTCTACTTGAAAGAACATACTGAAATGAAAGATATTTTAATATTAATTCCCATATATAATTGTTATCATCTTTTTAAAAAAATGGTTCCTATTCTAAAAAACTACGATTTCGATATACTAATAATAGATGATGGTTCCGATTTTATTCCAAAAAATTTTTTAAGAAACAACGGTATTAAACTACTTTCACATAGGAAAAATAAAGGCAAGGGAGCGGCCCTTAAGACAGGTTTTAAATATGCCATAGAACACAATTATAAAGGAGTTTTTACACTGGATGGAGATTTTCAACATCATCCAGATGATATTTCCAAGTTTTTATCTTCACCTGATAGCTATGATTTATTAGTTGGAAAAAGAAATTTTAATAAACAATCTATGCCTATTCACAGAAAACTTTCTAACTATCTAACCTCTAAGATTTTATCTTCAATTTTAAAAGTAAAGATTGAAGATTCCCAATCGGGCTTTAGATTTATAAAAACCCGTCTTATCAAAGATATCGAATTAAAATCCGATAATTTCGACCTGGAAACGGAACTTCTTGTTAAAGCTGCCCATAATAATTATAAAATAGGTTTTATTCCTATCAGAACAATATATAATAATAGTAGCAGTAACATTAAAGGATTCATCGATACATTTAGATTTTTAAAGGTTGTGATCAAATATGGTTTCAAAAAATAGATACAGTATTTCTAGAGAAAAAATGGTTGCAAACCAGCTTGTTGATAGAGGAATAACAGATGAAAAAATCCTAAAGGCTTTTAAAAATGTTCCCCGGGAGGCATTCGTTCCCAAATCTATGAAACATAATTCATATAAAGACACCCCCCTTCCCATAGGGAAAAATCAAACAATATCACAGCCTTATATAATTGCAAAAATGATGGAGATGTTAAATTTAAGTGGAAAGGAAAAAGTTTTAGAAATTGGAACCGGTTCCGGATACCAAACTGCCCTATTATGTGAGTGCGCTGATGTTGTATATTCCATTGAAAGAATCGAGGAGTTCACAAAAAAAAGCAGGAAAGTACTTGATGAATTGGGTTATTATAAAGCCCATTTGATTACAAGTGACGGAACAATGGGGTATCCCCAAAAGGCTCCTTATGACAGAATAATTGTTTCTGCTGCAGCACCTAAAATACCAAAAAGTCTCAAAGACCAGCTAAACAATAATTATGGCATAATGGTTATTCCTGTTGGTGGTAGTATTTTCCAGCAGCTAATTAAAATTATCAAGAAAAATGGAAATATCAGAAAAGAAAAAGAGGATGGATGCAGATTTGTTCCTCTAATCGGAGAAAACGGATGGAAAGAAAAATAAATTGACAACCACCCTATATTTGATATTCTAAATTTATAATTAAAGGAGGGGTTATGCTGGAAAATAAAACAAAAAGATTAAAGGATTTCGAAAATATTAGCCTTTATTATAAATATCTGATGAAAGATAACTCTTTGGAAGATTTTGGTTATAATCCTTTATTAAAACACACAAACCCGGTTAATCAAAAAGCCAGGAAAAAATATCTAGCTCATAGAAAAAAACTTAAAAATCAGGTTTACAATAGACTTTTAGAAGAAACAGATAACAAAGCAAAAATAGATAATTTGTATAAAAAACAGTATTTTATCAGCAATGAACCTTTCACATTAAATTTTAAAAAAAGTCCTGATTCAATTTTTGACTTTATTGATCAGACAAAAAATTTCCATTCAAGAGTTAAAAATCTGGCAAACAATAAATATGAAATAAATTCTAATAGATGTGTACTATGTAAAGGAAAGAATAGAATTTTTTACAAACTTCCCGGAGATAATAAAGAATATTTATTTTTATGTCCTCATATATATCAGGATTTTCTAAAAAAATCATATATAAGTAAAAGATTTGAAAAAAAAGATTTCAAAAAATTTAAAATAACAGATGAGAACAGAGCTGCCTATGAAACAATTAAAAAATATACCCAAAATTTTGATATAGTCCTAAATAATGGGGAAAGCTTATTGTTAATAGGAGGAATAGGAACCGGGAAAACTCATCTGGCAATAGCCTCTCTTCTAAATTTAATTTACAAACCCACATTTTACAAATACAAGCTTCTCAAGAAAAAATATATAAGTCTACCTATCTTTCTAAATGAATTAAAAGCTACTGACAACGAACAGCTTTTAAAAGAAACATCTGAAGCTGCATACCTGGTTATAGATGATTTGGGAATTGAAAATTTAAATGAATGGTCCAGGGAAAAAGTTTTTACACTGGTTAATAAACGCTACCAGGAAAAATTACCCACCCTATTTATTTCGGATTTATCTGCCTCTAAACTGGTACATAAGCTGGATAAAAGAATTATGTCCCGTCTTCATGAAATGGCAAGAGGGGTTGTAATAGGCGGGGAAGATATGAGGAAAAAACTCTAAACTAGATTAGCTTTAATTGTTTCAAAATACTAATATATATAGCAATTCCTGTTTCAATAATTTCATCGGGGAAAAAATAATAGGGATTGTGGAGATTTTTAGCATTTTCCCCTATCCCCAATCCGAAAAAACAGCTATCAAAATACTTAGAATATTCACCAAAATCTTCTGACCATCTGAAACTATACTGCCTTTTGGTATATTTTAATTTTTTATTTTGAATGGCTTTTTTTAATATTTTATAGGCTTTAACGCTATTTTTAATAGATTTAAATTCTTCTTTCCATTCTATTTTATATTCAAGTTCTCTTTTTCTTGCCTTCTTATCAACAAATTCTTTTATTATATTTTTCATCTTATCAAGATTTTTATCAGTCCTTGCTCTTAAAGTTGCATGAAGCACTCCCTTTTCAGGCATAGTCCCAAAAGATTTTTCCCCCACATTTACACCTACAATAGTACCAAATCTAAAATTCTTTTCATCATAATTATTCAATGTTTCAAATTTATCTATTATCTCTGATATTAAAACAACCGGGGATATTCCTTTTTCTGGATGTGCTGCATGTGATGAGATTCCCTGAAGTTTTATACTCATCCCTACTGAAGCTGCAGAAAAATTTCCCTTTTTAAGTACAATTTCATTCTTCTCATATCCTGGAATATTGTGAAAAGAAAATATATAATCGGGAGCATAATTTTTAAACAGTTCATCTTTAATAATCCGTTTGGCTCCCTGGCCAGTTTCTTCTGATGGCTGGTATAATAAAATTATAGTCCCTTTTTGAGGTCTCTGCTTGCAAAGATAAACACCCACCCCGGCCAGTGTAACCATATGTCCATCATGACCGCACATATGAGCAACATTTTCTTTTTTAGAGGAATAATTTAGTTCAGATTTTTCCCTGATAGGCAGAGCATCCATATCTGCCCTAAAAACTACAACCGGACCTTTTTGCTTCCCTTTATAAACAAACGCACATCCATTGCCACCTATTCCTGTGATAATATGGTCCGGTTTATAATCTTTCATGAACTTCACTATTCTATCTGCAGTATTTTTTTCACGTCCTGACAACTCCGGATTTCGGTGTAAATCATGCCGGAAATTAACTAATTTGGATACATTTTTTCTATCTACAACTCCCATAGTCATACTCTTTTAAAATAACTAAATATATTAAATTCCATATTTATTTAATCCAATAAAAATAAATACTCTTATCAAAATCAGGAACTAATAAAATATTTTTCTTCCTGATAATCCCGATATCAGCGGACCCATGCTTCAACTTCTGGCTGTAATTAGTTTTCTTTTTAAAATCATAGTAAAACAATTCTCCATTAAAATTAGAGGCAATAAGGTTATTATCTTTTGTAAAAACTATCCCGTCTGTATTCTTGAACCCCTTTGACAATTCAATTAATTCCTTACTTTTCAAATCCAGGCTAAACACCCTTTCGGCAGAACCGATATATAAATAGTTATTTAAAACCCTCAACCCATTGGGTCTTTTAACTGCCTGATTTTTAAAATATTCGGTATAATTATTATTTTGATCTATCTTATAGATTTTTTTATCAGTCATGTCGGAAACATAAACATTCCCTACTTCATCGACATCAATATCATTTAAGAATTCTCCACCCATATCAATTCGTTTAATGATCCTTTCACTTTCAATATCAATCTTTACTACTTCATAAATATTTGTTACATACAAATAATTTTTATATATCCCCATGCCTTTAGGGGCATCCAGTCCGGTAATCCATTTTAGATCTATAACTTCACCTTTTTCATTTAATTTAGAAATAAATCCATTACCATCTCTTTCAGTAGGAGCTCCATTAATATTAGATACATAAATAACTTTTCTTGCTGGATCATATTTAATGGATTCGGGAGTCTTAAATACTTTTTGGCTTTTTTTCATCAGTTTGAATTTTTTCAAATTAGTCTGTGAGTAAATAAAACCAATAATAATTCCGGTTATAAGAAAAAGACTTACAATTTTTCTCATAATACCTCCTTTTCTTGCCAATAATTATATCATATTATATTCATATTATTATTTTTATAAAGGCTTAACCAAAACTATCATCGAATACGACATTAAAACATTTTTTCAAGTAAATTGTAAATATCCTCAACTTTATAAGGTTTTTCCAGTTTGTCTATAAAACCATACTCTTTGTAATTTGAAAGAATAGATTTTTTCATAAAACCGCTCGAGATTACTCCTTTGATTTCGGGATCAACCATTTTTAATTTTTCGAAAATTTCTACACCCTTCTCTTCACCTTTTAATACATAATCTACTATAACCAAATCGAACTTTCTATTTTCTTTAAAAGCCTTATTGAATTCTTTTATTGCTTTTTTCCCAGTATCAGCCAGAACAGTTTTACATCCCGTATTAATAAGTATGTTTTCAAGAGTTTCAGCTACAATCTTATTACCTTCAACTATTAATATTTTTGTTTTATACTTATTCTTTGAATCATTTACAGCATATTTTCCTTTAATTTTCCCGGAAACTGGCAAATATATTGTTACTTTCGTATATTTTCCTTTTTGGGAATCAATTAATATCTCACCATTATGTCTGGCAATAATTGAATATGCAATTGATAAACCGAGCCCATTTCTGTTCTGTTTTTCAGTATAAAAGGGATCAAATACTTTATTAAGATTCTCCTTTTTTATTCCTTTACCATTATCTTCAATCAGAATCTTTACATACTGACCCTTAAGTTCCGGAATTAAATCGCTTTCATGTAACATCACATTTTCTGCTGAAATGTTTACATACCCATTATGATCAGTTGCTTCAAGTGAATTTTTAAAAATATTTCGGAAAACCTGCTTTAATTGCCCCCCATCAGCATATATATTAAAAAGATGCTCATTTATTTCAACTTTAGTTTGAACTTTGAATCTGCCAAATACATCTTCGGCAATTTTGTTAAGCAGTTTTTCCAGATTAATTGGTTTTCTAGAAGGTTCTCCCCCTTTTGAAAAAACAAGAAGCTGCTTTGTTAATTCCTTGGCCTTTCTAGCTGATTTTTCGGCACTATCCAGCAACGATTCTAATTTATCTCTGTCATAATCTCTTTTAAGAATAATTTTTATTAAATCTATACTCCCCAGAACCCCCATTAAATAATTATTAAAGTCATGAGCTATTCCCCCTGCCAGATGAGCTATCGATTCAAGTTTTTCATTTTTCTCCAGTTCCTTTTTATATTTTTCTATTTCAGTGACATTTTTGAAAACAAAAACAACGCCTATCATGCTGTTATTACTATCAAAGATTGGGGAGGCGGTACCGTTTATTAAATATTTCGAACCGTCTCTGGATAAAAGCAAATTGTTTTTTTTCATTCTATATTTCTGCTTTATCTCTAATACCCTGCTTATAGGATTTTCAATTTCTCTTTCAGAATCTTTATTCAAAAAATATAATATTTTATCGTGTTCTAGATTCACTGTTTCTTCGAAATTCCATCCTGTTAATTCTTCAGCAACCTCATTCATTAATATTATCTGTCCATCAACATCTACAGAAATTACACCGTCACCAATACTTTTCAAGGTAATCATTAATTCTTCATTTTCAATTTTCAGTTTATTATTTAAATTCGTCATTTTCTCTTCATAGGTTTTAATTCTGCCTGCCATACTTTCAAAATTAGAGGCTAAAATACCAATATCGTCATTTCTTTTTACTGGAAGATCAAAATCATACTGCTGATTTTTTACCTTTTTGGTGGCCCGTGTAATATTTTCAAGGGGTTTTGTTATAAAAGAAGATGAAAAAATTATAATAATTATTACTCCAACAGTTAATAAAATAGAAGTGATGATGTTGATAAATATATTTTTATGTAATATTTGATTTATCATTTTATCTGAAAAATCCAATCCCAGTGTAGCAATATAATTGTTATTTTCATCCCTAATTGGAGCAAATACCATAATAGATTTGGACTTATACTCCCTGTCATATATAAAGGAATCGGTTATTCCTACATTTCTTTTCTTTAATGCAGATACTGTTGTTGGTTGATTAGAAATATCATAAAGTTTTCCAATATGTGCGATTAATTTAGTTTCTTCGAAACTTTTTAAGTCCTTTTTTACAGTTCTTCTGGGCAGATCGGCATCAACCAGTATTCTTGCATATTTTTCATTGCCCGTAGGTATTAAAATATAAGCATATAAAACATATTCACTTTTTAAATTCTTAATACTATTTAGCTGTCCAACAATCTCCTGGTAGGAGCTATCCAATTCAATATTATAAATTTTTTCTTTTGATATAAGGTATCTACTGGAACTATCTACTTCAGAATAACTACCAGGCTCAATACCAATTTTTTTAATTAATTCTTTACATTTTTCTGCATCAATATTTTTAGAACCCAGTTTGGCAATATCAATTGAATTTTTCTTTAGATTCTCAATAAAATCTTTTTTATAATTTTTGTAAGAATTAATAATTAAAATGGAAGAGAAAATCAAAGCAATAGTTGTAAATATTATAATTATTTTATTTTTCAAACTCACCTTTTACCTCTTTTAACCCTTGTCTTTTAAATATTTCTCAAACCATTCAAGTATATTTTTCAGTCTTGAAATTCTTCTATCAGTTCTTCCATTTCTTGATAAACCGTGATTTTCTTCCGGGAACCTTACAAATTTTGTTTCAACCCCCCGATATTTTAAAGCGGTGAACACCTGTTCGGCCTGCTCTATATCACACCTTAGGTCATTTTCACTATGTATAACCATAGTGGGAGTTTCTACATTATCCATATACTTCATTGGTGATTGATTCCAGTAGTTATCAAAATCATCCCAGGGAGCTTTAAGGCTGCCAAACAAAATCTGGGTTAACCAGTTCATATCGCTTGAGCCCCAGAAACTTATTAAATTACTAACACATCTTTGAGTAACTGCAGCTTTGAATCTATCTGTATGGGTGATTATCCAGTTGGTCATGTATCCCCCATAGCTTCCTCCGGTTACTCCCATTCTTTTCTTATCAATATAATCCTTATTTTCCATATAATCAGTCCAGCTCATTAAATCCTTATAATCAACTGTCCCCCACTGATTATCAATTGCTTCCATATGTTTCTGTCCGTATCCATCTCCTCCCCGGGGATTAGAAAAGTAAATTATATAATTTTTAGAAGCAAGATAATGAAATTCATGCATAAATCCCCATCCATATTGAGCGCGGGGTCCGCCATGTATTTCCAGGATTGAAGGATATTCTTTATTCTTATCAAATTTAGGTGGTTTCAGTATCCAGCCCTGAAGCTTTTTAGAATCCTCATTTTCTAACCAGACCTCTTCAGGCTCTTTTAGATTAATCTTATCCAAAATTTTTCTATTTATTTCAGTTAACCTGCTATCCTCTCCACTTTTTGTGTTGTACTTATACAGCTGATTGGGATCGGTAAAACTTTTGAAATAATAGTATATTTCATCATTATTTACAGAAAATTTTCCAACAACACCTTTTTTGTTAATTATCCTTTTTATTCTTTTATCCCTTATTTCTACTTTATTTAAAGTCACTTTACCATGTTCAGTCATTTGAACATATAAATTCTGAGAATCCCTGCTCCACACCGGTGTCCTAAAAGTTGCTTCACCCATATCTCCAAGTGTATGACTCCCGATATTTCTATCATATTCCTCGGTAAGACACATTTCTTTATTTGTCCTAACATCCATAATCCAGAGCCTATCTAATTTTACATATTTTTCTTTAATCTCAAAACCAACATATGACAAATAATTACCATTGGGCGATATATTTAAGCTATGTTTGCTTCCCCTTCTGGAATCAAGCACTTCTAAATTTTCCCCCTCTGAATCAATTTTGCATATGTCTGATAGATATGGATTTTTTTCAGGATTCTCATCCCGGTTGGATAGAAAATAAATAGTATCCCCCTTATTGTCCCATACTGGATTGTTTTCAGAAAATTTATTATTTGAAGTAAGCTGTTTAATATTTAAATTTTCAATGTTAATTTTCCAGAGATGCATCTTATCCCTGTACAAAAACCCCTGACCATTATTTTTGTAAAACATATCTGTAATTGTTCTTTGCGTTAGACCTTTAGAGCTGTCATCTTCTTCCATTTCTAGTAATTTTTCATCCTTTTTTGAAAAGGTAAAAACAATTTCTTTGTCATTAGGTGACCAGACAATTTCACCGAATATACCATTTAAATCTGTTAATTTCACAGCTTCTCCACCATTTGCAGGTATTAAATATAACTGAAATTGTTTTTCATCTTCCCTATTTGAAAGAAAAGCAATTTTTTCCCCATCATTTGACCATTTTGGATTCATATCTAATTGCTTACCGGTTGTAAACCTGCTAATCTCTTGATTTTCTGTATTTAATAGATATAAATTCTTATATATTTTTTCACTATTTTTATCAACCCATTGTTTTTCAAATACAGCAGTTTTACCGTCTTTTGAAAGTTCAGGTCCTGATATTAATTCAAAATCATATAAATCTTCGGGTTTAATATCTCTTTTTTGATTCATAATAACTCCTTTACAACTTTTTATACAAAATTACCACAAAAATATTCTTATATCCCTAAAACAAATTTTATTATAGATTATTTTGCTGTATTCTTCAAAGAATATTTTATATATAATTTTTATATAATATTGACTTTTTAATAAAAAGAAACATATTTAATATATGAAATATTTTAAATTATTATTAGTTTTTTTTATAATTTCAATAATAAGCAAATCACTGGCTAATACTGCTGGAGAGTATAAAGAAATTAATAGAGAAATAGAAGTTGCCTTTAACTGCTGGATGGAAGGACAGCCTAAATGTGCTCATACTAAAGCTCATAATGCTTATAAGAAATCATTAAAAATAAATTATGACAGGGGAGTCATGGACTCAATAAGAATACTTCTAGCTTCAGAGCATCCTGATATTGAGGCAATTCTTGACAGCACAATTTATAAATATGCTCAAAATACTCCAAATGAATATCATTCTTTATTATTATACTACAGGTGCCTGTTATTAAATAATAAGAAAAATTATAAAGAAGCCAGGTATTATTTAAATAAATCCTTAAGTATAGCCCAAAAAATTAACAGCAGCTCCCTGATTAATTTATATAACATAAGCAGTGAATTTATTTTATTACTTCAAAACAAGCAGGAAAACTTTAATTTTATTCTTACATCAGTAAAAAATATCGAGGAATCTAGTTACTTATTTGATCTGGGTGTAATAACTCTTCCTTTAATAAATTTTTATATACAAAATGATCATCAAAAAGCAAAAATACTAACCGATCTAATGATTGAAAAATTTAAAAAATCAGACATTATTTACATCAAAACATTACTCCAGTTTAATAAAGCTTTGCTTTTATTCGAAGATGGAAAAATTGAAGAATCTTTAGAAATTTATCATGTTAGCTATGAAATGTTTAAAAAAATGGGGAATGAAAGATTTCAAGTCGTTGTGTTAAACAATATTGGATGGGCATATAAAATAATAGGAGACACCTATAATGCTCTTCTTTCATATCTCAAAGCATTAGAAATCCAATCGGGAATAGGAAGAAGGAATGCTTATATAATTGATAATATTGGAGAAATATACTATGATATGGGAAATTATACCGAAGCTATTAAATATTATAAAAAAGCTATTAAAACCAGCCTGGAATCCGACAACACTCATATTATTGCAGCTTCTACAGTAAATATCGCCAAATCACTAATTCAGCAGGATAAAATAGAAGAAGCAGAAAAAAGATTAAAATATGCAGAATCTTTAGCTAAAGAACCGATGTATGGCAATGAAATTGCAAACATTCATTTATATCGATCTATCATATTCAGGAAAAAAAATGAATTAAATAAACAATTTGTTGAGATAAACAAAGCACTCTCCTATACAAATAAAATAAATAAAATGTACAGAGCGGATATTCTATTTAACACCGCGTTATATTATAAAGACCAGAAAAACTATAATAAATCATTAATCTATTTATTTGATTCCTATAAAACTTTAAATGCCCTAGGAGAGAAAAATCTTATTTCAAAAGTAGTAAGAGAAATCGCTTCAATATATCTGTTAAACAACGACTTAGAAAAATCAAATAAATATTACAATGAATACATAAAAATACAGGACTATAAAAACAGGATGCTTCAAAAAACTTCTTCTATCCAGCTTAACTATGAAATTAAGAATAGAGAAAAAGCCATTGCTCTTTTAGAAAAGGATAAAAGAATAAACAAACTTGAAATTACCAGACAGAGATGGATAATGGGAATTCTAATAGTAGTTTTTTTTATCATTTCAATACTTATATATATAATTAACAGGGAGAAAAACAAGGTTAAAGGATTTTTAAGCATTATAAATAAAGAACTCGCAATCGCAAAAAAAATACAGGATTCAATTATTCCCAAAACGGTGCCCCATTTAAACCATGTAACTGTAGATGCAAAATATATTCCAATGGAACAGGTAGGTGGTGATTTCTATGATTTTCATGTTATTGATGAGAATAAATTTGGTATATTTATCTCCGATGTTTCTGGTCACGGTATCCCTGCTGCATTGATAGCTTCGATGATTAAAATAGCTTTTTTTACTCTTAAAAAATATGCACAGGACCCAAAAGAATTAATAAGAAGATTAAATAATATTTTATCCGATAAAATCAAGGGAAGATTTATTACAGCGGGATATATGCTTGTAGACCTTGAAAAAAATAAGGTAATATATGCAAGTGCCGGTCACCCTCCCATTTATATATATAAAAAGGAAGAAAAAAGTCTGGCTGAATTTATAGCAAAAGGAATGCTAATAGGATACAATGAAAAAGAGGAATACGATGAGATATCCATTAATGTGAAAAAGGGGGATAAAATCATTCTTTATACCGATGGAATAATAGAAGCATTTAACAACAAAGGAGAAATTTTTGGAGAATCAAGAGTCAAAAATATAATAGTAAAAAATGGAGAAAACACTATATATGATGTATCCAACAGCCTTATAAAATCAATTATCCACTGGATAAAAACCGAAAAGAAAATAAAATACATGAATGATGATATTACTCTCATAGGATTAGAAATTAAGTAAACCACGCTTTTTACCTTCTGTTAAAAACTTCCAACTCCTGATTGAAATTATTAACAAGCTCTTCTTTCTGAATTTTTTTCATTTTTTTTATCTCATGTTCCCTTTTTAATGCTCTGCTCTTACTGTTTAATTTCTCATAATATACCAGTTTTACTGGAGTTCTCCCTCTGGTATATTTTGCACCTTTTTCTTTATTGTGCTCATTAAGTCTTCTTTTTAAATTAGTAGTCCATCCTGTATAAAGAGTGTTATCTCTGCATCTTACAATATATACAAAATTAGACACAGCAATCACTTTATCCTTTTTTATCAAGACAGCTACAGATACAATCCTTCCCACTATTTTTTGCATTATACAGCAAATCATCAGCTTTTTTAATAAATTCCTTGCAGTTTTCATTTTTCAACTCTACAACTCCAATACTTACAGTTATTTTTTCCTTCTTCTTAATTTCTTTTCTAATTCTTTCACACACCTTATATGCTTGATTACAGCTTGTATGGGGGAATATAATCAAAAACTCTTCTCCCCCGTACCTTCCGACAATATCAACATTTCTTACATTTTCTTCTAATATAAAAGCCAACCTTTTCAGAATATCATCACCTGTTTGATGACCGTAATTATCATTAATTTTTTTAAAATCATCTATATCACACATTGCTATTGATAATTGTAGATTATATCTATTTTCCCGCTCAATTTCATAATCAAGTTGCCTAATAATTGTTTCATGATTATAAAGATCTGTTAAACCATCTCTTTTTGCCTTTTCTTTAAGTTTTTTTTCCATTTCTTTGATTCTTGTTATATCCATATTTGTAACAATTACATTATCATATTTCTTAGACTCTCTTGGAAGTGCCATAGTTAATAAAATATTAAGCTCCTCTCCATCAAGAGTTTTATTAATAGTTTCACCCTCAAAATAATTCACTTCTTCCGAAATAGCTACAATCTCTTCTCTTAATATTTCAGCTGATTTATCTGGTAGAACTATATTTAAAGACCCAAGAAGCTCCTTTTTGTCATCTGCATTATACATTTTTAATGTATTTGGATTAACATCTTTAATCTTAATAAGGCTTCCCGCTTTTTTAACAAATTCTGGATTTTTTTTCATATATTCGTCTATATCGCTATTTTCTTCGCGTTTAATCCTTTCAATCTCTTTTTTTAAACACGAAAAATCCTCCACCCATATGGATATTGGTGCAGATTCAAATATTGTTCTGAATTTATCCTCACTTTTTTTCAACTTGTTCTCAAGTATTTTTTCCTTTGTTCTATCCTGGAATTCAGCAACTATATAATCTCCAGAAAGTTTATATACATGGTTTTCTCTCCATCCTGATAGTCTTTTATCCTTATATTCCTTTATAGGGTAATGTTCCGATTTCCCCGTCTTCCAGACCCTTCTGAAAATTTTTAACAAACCATAATCTTGAACCCCTGGAAAAACCTCCGTTACCTTTTTGCCTAAAATATTCTCCTTTTTTACTTTTTCAATTTTTTCAGCAGTTTTATTAATATCTTTAATTATAAAATTTTTACCGCCATTTATAACTTTATATATAGCTATTCCATCCGTATGATAATTAAATATTTCATCATACCTATCTGCAATATTAATTATATTTTCCGAAACTTTTTTCAAAAATCCGTATAAAACAATACCCAATATAATCAACAAAATTGCTACAGATAGTCTATGATACAGTTCATATTTATGGGGAAAAATCAACTCTTTAATAAAACTATTTTTTTCATAAATTATACTATCTAAAAGAGAGCAAATCACCCAATATATTGTAATAAATGAAACTATTAAAAGAACCAGATATTTATATCTGTTTTTTCCTGATACTTTATCTCTTACTTTGTTAATAAATTCAAAATTTTCTTCAAAATTAAATAGCTTTATAATATACTCCTTATTTTACTTTAATTTTATTTACTCCAGTTTAATTATTTCATAATGTAAAATAAAATCAATCAGAAAGAATAATTTTTAAAGCATTTTCTTCGAAGGTTAACATTTGAGCTATTCACTATTTATTATTTGCTAATTTCATACATATTCCTGCTGAAGCTAACGAAGTGAACTAAATCCCGGGCTTTCGAATGTAACATTTAAAGTTTTTCTGGTTCTAGTTTTAGTTCTAATTCTAGAAAAGCACGAAGTGTTATTTTTAACTTTCAAATTTCATCTTTCAACTTTCAATTGTATTTTCTGCTACTGGTTCTAAAATCACGATCCTAGCTTATGGCTCAGCATGACTGATAGATTTTTTTGATTTCTTCAAAGGAATAAGATTTAAACTTTGTGCTTTGTGCAATGTATGATGTACATTGAATAAATCCCGCCAGGGATTTTTTCAAACTCACACTCACACTAACACAGACACTTTTTTCATATTAAAGAAGACTTCATATTGGGAAATAATAAATGATTCAGTTTGATTATCTTTCTTTTACTCCATATATCTACACTAAAAATTATCGGCATGATACTTTCGATTTTCATTCAGTTTTTCATATTGCTCCAAAAACTGATTGTATCCTGGTTCATTTTTTAATATTTCATGAAATCTATTTTTAAATTTTCTCAACTTATGAATATACTCCTCCGTGTGAATTGCAACAGAATAATGTTTTAGTATATCAGCATAATCAATACATTTTAATACTAAAAGATTTTTTACAAATTTGTAATCCACTGGATAATTCAAATCGTACTGCTCCAAAATTTCAGTAAAGTCATCATATAGGCTGTATGCTTTAATTAATTTTGCAATTTCTGGATCAAAATTGTTTGCAATATCTTTATTTGTAACATGTGTTTCTATAACAATATCATGCAATATTCCGGCAATAATTAAATTGGTCTCGTAATTGTACTCCTCGAGCCTGTATCCAACCCTTAAGGAATGCATAAGAATAGGCCTTTCAGTATCATTATTTTCCAGTATAGCTATAATAAGAT
This sequence comes from Candidatus Mcinerneyibacterium aminivorans, assembly GCA_008086245.1. GTDB lineage: Bacteria > Macinerneyibacteriota > Macinerneyibacteria > Macinerneyibacteriales > Macinerneyibacteriaceae > Macinerneyibacterium > Macinerneyibacterium aminivorans. The sequence continues at coordinate 27,642 of VSIX01000004.1, read as the reverse complement.
ACTTTACAGCTTCCTCCATTCCCTCTTCTTTATTTTTTTTAAAATGATTATCATAAAACCTCATAGACACCCCTCCCTTTAATACCACATTTTAATACATATATGTTAAGGGAAAATTGCATATTTTTAAATAATTAATTTCGTAGAACGACATTTTTTTTTATTAACCGGCAAATAGCTTTACAAACCGGTTTGCTTAAATGTCAAATCTGTTTTTTAATTTTTTTATAAAGGTGCGTCCGACCTTCAATCTTGTTTTATTGTCATCTTTAAGCACTACATAATATTGTCTTGAAGCTTCTTTGTTAATTTGGGAAACTTTATCGCAGGATATTATGTATTTCCGATGTATTCGCATAAATTTTGATTTATCAAGCTCTTTCTCCACCTTCTTTAAACTTTTATTATAAAAATAGTGCTTATCATAAACATGGATAAAACTGTAATTTTTATCAGAACTGAAATAAAAAACCTCATTCTCCTGGATTACTATAAATTTTTTATTTTTTTTAACAGTAAATCTATGCCTTCTCTCTGTAGTCTTGTCTTTCTTTTTACTATTATTTTTAATATTTTCATATAAATCAAAAATGACATCCTCTTGTAATTTTTCGGCCAGCTTTTTCTTATCGGAATTTTCAATAATTCGTGCAATATTTTTAAGCATATTGTTTTTTATTTGTTTACATTTTTTAATAAGAAAAAAAAGATTTTCCCTATTTATAACATACAGATCCAGTTCAGTATCTGCAATAACCATTGCTGTTCTTTCTCTTCGGGGCAATAAAATTCCAAGCTCTCCAAAAAAATCATTCTTATACAGCTTATTCACCGCCACTTTTTTATTTTTATCTACTTTCTTTTTAATAACTACGGACCCTGATTTTATTAAATATAGCTTATTGGCCCTGTTCCCCTGCTTAATTACAACCTCGTTTTCATTAAATCTAATCTGTTTAAAAATCTGATTGAAATCAACACCCGAAGAATTTAATTTTTCAACATTGACTGATTGAAATAATTTATTATCTGATAAGATTTTCAAATCCATCTTAGATTCCTTTTTTACTATACATTTACGATAACATTTAATATGTTTATTTTCAATATTTTAATAAAAATATTATATATTGATAATATTTATAATTTTATCCGGGATAAATTTAAGAATATAAAGCTCATTTTTTTATAAGAAATTAAATAATTTCTATTTTACAAAACGAATCTTCTTGCATTTATAGCTCCCGCCGGACACATTTCCTGGCAGCAAAAACATTTGATACAGGAATTTCGATTAATTTTTATTTTGTTATCCTTTATTTTTAAACTTTTCGGTTTGGAGGGGCATATCTTTATACATTCTTTACATAAAATGCATTTTTTATGATCGAATTTGGGTTTCGGGACTAGAATCTTTTTAACAATTTTTTTTATAAATCCCGGCAGCGGTACGACGCTATCCACTTTAGTTTCTTTTGGAGGTTGTTTGAATTTTGATACTTTCAAATCATCAAAAATATCTCCTACAATTTCTATTCTTTTTTTTTCCATCTCACCTAGATTACTTTCGCTTCCCTTCCTGATATGAATAATTTCCCGGGGGTCAATATTAACCAGTCTGCATGCAACACTATCAGCAGCTACAAAATCCCTTGAAATCAATAACGAATTTATATTTCTTGGATTACCATTTCTGGGACCATCCCCTTCCATTGCGACTATACCATCAATAATTGCCAGTTCGGGTTTTATGGCAAAATTCAGATCAACAAGCATCTGGGCAAACAGTTCTTTATCGGAAAATTTATAATGGAATTGAGGCTTGAGTAAACCCGGCACCATTCCAAAAAGATTTTTGATGGCTCCTGTATAGTAGGCCATCCCGTGAGTTTTTAATTTTGCAAGTGAAAAAACTATATCAACTTCCCTATATGCCTTAGCAAGCGTAAAATTTTTTACAATCTTACCATCTTTATTGGGGACCTGAATTTTATCTTTAAAATTAGCAAACTTAAACCCATTTTCCCTGACAACCTTTTCAATCCCGGTTTTTCGATATAAAATTTTAAATGTTCCCATTCCCGGGCTGTCTCCTACAAAAACTTCCCCACCGTGTTCCTGAACTATTTGACCGGTTGCTTCCAGAACTGAGGGATGGGTTGTAACTGCTTTTTCAGGTTCAGCAGGAGCTAAAAGATTTGGGTTTAGAAGTATTTTTTTATTTTTAACAAAATCAATACCTCCCAGTTCTTTAAAAGCTTTTTTCAAAATTGTTTTAATTTTTTTCTTATCGTACTCTTCACATTTTCCCAAATACACTTTACTCATATACCAATCCTTTATATTTTCTTAAAATATAGATTATCTGCAGGACAATCATGAAGTTACCGGGGATTTATTAATTTGATTTGTGAGGGCTCTTCAACAATTATCTCCGGTGCTCCCTTATATACTTTAATCTTTCCTTTTACTTTTATTTTTTTGTTCAAATAATATTTTTCGGGTTCAAAATTGAACTTATATTCATCACTTTTAAAAATAACTGCAGTAAATGTATGTTTGTAATCTTTATGATAATTTAAAAATATTGCTTTTCCAGAATCATAAGTATCGATGACTTTCCCTGTTACAGCAACTTCCTCACCGACAAACTCCCCTGCTTTTCTCCAGTTTATCTCTTTTAAATTATTTTTTTTTGATAAACCCGGATTATCCCAGAGTCCCCTATTTTCAATTCTTGCTTCTTTTGCCAGTTTTTGAAACAGATCCGTATATTTAATATTGGGAGGAATTGTCATAAGGTCGGCATACCCTTTTTTAACAAGCTCTGCATTAAAAAAGGTTCCATCTAAAAGATATACATAAGCCAAAACTCTCTGATATTTATCCCGCTTTTGAATCCCGTATTCTAGAAATACCGTTTTCCCTTCTATTCGGTCTTTAGTATATTTTGCTGCCTCCCTGCCAAAATATTCTACTTTTTGATCGTGATGCTCTATTTCTGGAGTATTGATGCCGATCAACCTAATAGATTTATTATCATTAGTTTTAAAAGTATCTCCATCAATCACTTTTTTCACATATACTTTATCCAGATCCAGCAGTTTTGATTCGGAAATTTTTAAATTTTTATTTATATCAGAAGGAGAAATACCATTAACCGCAACTAAAAAAAATAAAAATATAAATATTAGAAAAAAAACAAAAAATATTTTTTTAAACCTCAAACCCAGCTCCTCCAGCAGAAAATAATTTTTCCTATATAAATATTATAATGTTGTAGAATTAAAAATAAAGAGAAATTGTGTTTTCTGCTGTCTGTAATCACTACAATCATACCGGTTACGTATCAAGCGTTACACATCATGAAATTACTTAATTATTTAATCGAAAAATAGTAATCTTTACTTCAATTTTGCAACCGTTAACACATTCGAATCTTTATCAATTTTATTGCCATCAAGATAAAATACATTGCTGTAAAAATAAAATTTATCATTACTTATATCAAAATCATAAGTTATTTTAGTATTTAAAAATTCTGTTTTAATTCTAAAAAGATATTTCCCGTTTTGGCTGTCAAATACATCGATAAAACCATTGTTCACACCCTCAATTTCCTCAATATGATACTTTGAATGTTTCCCATTCCACACCTGTTCTCCTCCTACACCCCTTAATAAATAAATTTTGTCTTTATAAACTTTTATATCATTTACCTTATAAGATCCTTTAGGCTGTGTAGAGCCATCATTTTTTTGAATATAGCTTTTTTTCAATATATCTTTATACTGATCATAGATTATATTTTCCCAAATCAGATTTAGGTTTTTATCATATTTTCTAATTATGTATTTTGAAGACCTGGAGGGGTATGTTACAAATACATTATCCTTATAAGCATCAAGAAGACAGTAATTCCAACCCCAAATTCTATGAGGATTCTCCTCTACATTTTTATCACTTTTTATTTTAGCATTTAATTCACCATTAAATTTTAAATTTATTACGGAATAAGGAATTGTAGGTGAAAAATAAAATCCGTTTTGATTTATATCAATCTCACTCGGATTTCTATACATCGCACTAACCACATTATTCATTAAAACTGTATCATGATATTCTAGCCTGCTATCAAAGATTTCAAATGATTTTTTCTGCAAATCTGCTATATATATTTTATCTTTATATATTCCTATAGCAGCTTCCATCATAATTTCTCCGGGACCTTTCCCTTTTTTGAGATTTGTACTTTCAAGTAAATTTAAATTTTTATCAAAAACGCCTATATTCTTATTCCTGGATTCATCATAATAAAATGTAACAATTTTATTTTTGCTGAAATAGGGATAATAAAGATATTTATTTTTCAGTTTTTTTGACCTTATTTTCTTTAACTGCTTGTTTTCCGGATTTTTAATTTTATTTTCAATAAACCTATAACCATTTTTTTGATCAACAGAATAATTTCCCCCGCAGCCTGCAGCAATAATTATTGCAACAGCTATAAATATAATAAATATTTTTCTTTGCATAATCTATCTCCTTTTATAAATAGACAGCTTTGATAATCCGGATGTTTCAGAAAAAAGAAAGAATCTTATTGTTCAACAATACTGGAATTACTGAATGTTCTTCTTAAAAAATTTCACATCCCTTGCAAGAACACTAAAAAAATTATTAGAAAGATTGTGGTCATCTTTATAACTGTAAAAAGTATAGTCTTTACCGTGTTTTTTTAATTCTTCAACAAGATTTAAACTCCACTGAAAGGGAACACTTTTATCCATTGTTCCATGATGAAGAATAATGGGGATATCAATATAATTAACATAATTAGTAACTGAATATAAAGGGAAATCCTTTTCGGGAATATAAGATAAGATTTTCTTCCTTCTTTTTTGGGCCATTTCTTCATTCTCCCCATCATCTCTTATAAAGTATAAGGAAACCTCGGGATAATATTCATAGCAGGGAGCCCACAAAGAAGCAGCACGTAATTTATTGTCATCTATTGTTTGCAGAAGTTTTAATGTTACCTCCCCGCCCATGGAATGTCCAAAAACAAAAACATTATTCTCATCGGCTTCCTCTATATTGGGGATTGCTTCCAGCAAATATTTTATATCCCTTACAAGCCCCAGCCTGTTATATACAGAATTTTCAAGTTTTTCCGAGTTATTCCAGCCTCTATAATCTGATTTCAGGGTAATAAACCCGGAAGAAGCAAAAAAACCGTCCACCAGCCTGTAGGAATTATCCGTATCGTATTTATTTGGTGGAATATATCCATGATTTATTATAACAACAGGAAATCCATTTTCCGGAATTTCCTGATCGGGGATATTCATCTTTCCAAAAATTTTCAACCCATCAGATTTATAGGAAATTAAATACTCCTGATATTTATTTTTAACATAATCAAGCTTTTTTTCAATATTAATTAATTGAGAAGGGAAATTTTCATTCTTGATTTTTTCAATTTTATAATTTATTGTATTTTTCTGATTCTCATTTTCTGTTTTCGCAGCTGATTCTAACTCCGATTTACAGCCTATAACTAAAAAAGGTGCGATTAAAAGGATTATAATATATTTTTTCAAAAAAACCTCCTTCATTCTATTTTCTATTATATAATAAATTTTTATATAAAAAAACAAAAAATGATAATAATATTACGAATAATTTTAAAATTAAATTTTTTTGCAGATAAGACTCTTTTCTTTTACCCCTAATTTATCTGCTACAACCGAACATTTAGCCATAAATAAAAAAAACATATTATCTCTTTTAATACTACTCAGAGATTCAAAATTTCCCTGTCCTTTGGCTATAACAAGATCTGCTTCAAATAATTTATCCTTAAAATCTTTCTTTAAATTGTCAAGTAAAACCCCGGGAGCTTTCACGCCTGTATCATATATTTCTGCCAATTCATTAATCCCGGTTTCAAGGGCATCTTCCCTGGTAATATCATTAATAATCGGACCACCCCTAACTCCAAAATAAATTTTATTAATTTTATATGAATCTTTTAAATATGATATAAAAAGTTTGTCAAAAACAATCTCCCCGCAGTTATCCCCTATATAGAAGATACTGTTCGCATTTTTAACTGCTTTTTCCATTAAACTTGAATGATCGATTGATAACATGTTATCCTCTATATTTTCAATAGTTTTAAATATTTCCTCCTCCGATAAATCATGTATGGCTCCAAAATCAATTATGTTTCCAGAAATTACGAATTTTAATAGTTCATCAAAATCATTGTGGTTTTTCAAATATTTTTTTAAGTCATCCTGAATTGTAAGAAGCTTTTTATTATAGTATTCTTTACTTTGTTTAAAAGGATCCTCAACTTCTGTATATTTATATATTATTTCATAAACAACTTTTGCAAGCTCCGGGGGTGTCGTTTCTGCATAATCCATCTTAGATAAATATTTTAGTATTTCCTGAATCATAGTTTTTAATTTTTTCTCTTCCATATTAAGAGATTTTGCTACATTAATTCCCTGCTTAAATGCACATGGGATACATTCATATGTGGTTCTCATATATTCTCCTTTATTTTAAAATCAAAATAAGAAAAGGGACAAAAAATAAACTAAAAATAATAGATATCGAAACAACACTGGCAGCCAGCTCCACATTTAAATCTTCCATCGTAGAAAACGTCAACGTGTTATAGCCAACGGGAGCAGAAGCTCCAACAATTACGGTAAGTCCATTTAACCCCTTCAGGCCAAAAATAACGGTCATTAGACATCCTATTATCAATCCTACAAAAGTTCTTATAAAAAATGCTGAGAATGAAATTTTAAAATTTTCAAATCGGAGATTGAAAAATATCCCCAGCGCAAGCATCGTTAAAGGAACAACTGTATTCCCGAATTCGGTTAATATATTATTTACAGAAACGGGTATGGAAATCCTTGATACATTTAGCATCAATCCAATTATTATTGCCCATATCGGCGGAGAATAAACAACCTTTTTAATAATATTTTTTAATTCTGTATTACTTCCCCCATATCTACAGGCTGTAACATAAGCAAAAGTCATTACTAAAAATCCATTTCCAAAATTGAAAAGGCTCATTTTGGCAAGTCCTTCTTCCCCAAAAACTGTAATAAAAAACGGAAGGACAAATCCAATATTCATTATCATGGTTGAAATCAAAAAAACTCCTCTATCTTTCCCCTTAATCCCGGCAAATTTTGTGAAAAAGAGAGAAATAAAAAAAATAGAAAAAAATACTATCCCGGCCGATAGCGGTATAAAGAAAAGTTTTTTTGATATTTCTATTTTGGAAAACGAAGTAATTATTAAAGAGGGTAACCCCAGATAAAATACAAGCTTTAAAAATAAACTTCCGCTTTTTTTATTAAAAACCTTAAGCTCTTTTAAAAAAAATCCTATAAAATATATTACTATTATAGGTAATATTTTATTTATAATAATTTCAACCATAAAAACCTCTATTTTATTTCTAACTAAATAGTAATCATCTTTTCTATCATTTCAATATAAAATCAGAATTAAAGTAATTTTATCTTTATGATATTCTATAGTTTTAAATATTTAATTTTTTACTACAATATTTACAAAAATAAGGAGTTTGATTATGAAAAAATAGCTTGTTTCTTTATAATGATTATAATTTATTTGCAGAAACTTTTTCCCAAGATGTTAGTGAAAACAAAAAATAATTAAAAAAAATGCATCAAGTTTGCCATTCAGTTACCTCATCTAGATGTTTTCTTTTTACTGGTGGAGGTTCTTCTGCTGGATATCCCAAACTTATAGCAGCAACAAGTTCATCTTCTTTATTTTTCAGGTAACTATTAATTTTTTCTTCTGCTATAAATATATCACAAATCCAAAGGGTCCCAATTCCCTTATCAACAGAAGCCAGAAGAAGTGTCTGAATGACAGCCCCTATGGATTGAATGTCAACGGAACGCCAAATATCACGATATTTTTTTTCCACATCTTTATATAATTTATGATTTGTATTATAAACAACAATTAATACTGGAGCCTGTTTTATTGTTTTTGCAGAAGGTTTTATACTCCCCGTTCCGCAGCCCTCTTTTTCAAGTTCATTTGCATTTTCAATCATAAAATCGGCAATTTTATCTTTTCTTTCGTTTTTCAATATAACAAATCTCCAGGGCTGATCATTTTTAGCAGATGGTGCTTTTGTGGCCGTTTTCAGCAATTCCTTTATAATTTCATTTTTAACATTTTTACTTTGAAATTTTCTAATACTTCTTCTTTTCTTTATAACATCTATGATATTCATAGCTGTTCATCTCCCATCTTTTATGAATTTTTATAAGATTATTGTAATATATTTAATTCGGAATTTCCATAAAAAAATATAACCGTTTTAACATATTTATTTACTAATATTTTTATTTGGTCATTACAGGTTAATTTTGATAAAAAATAAGTTGATATTTATAAATGAAAATCTAAACCATATTCATAAAGCTTAATTATTTCTCATTTTATATTTTACAAACCTGATTTTTACCCTGTCTTTTTGCCTTATATAAGCGAGAATCTGCTTTGCTTATCAATTCTGTTAAAAGAATAGAATCCTTTGGATAATTTGATACACCTATACTAATTGTAAGATTTCTTATATTTTTCATCAGCTGTTTTTCCTCTATCTTTCTTCGAATTCTTTCTGCAATTTTTCCGGCAGTATATAGATCAGTATTTTCAAGTCCTATAATAAATTCTTCACCACCGTATCTTGCAGCAATATCAAAAGGTCTGATATTCTTTTTTATTATACCTGAAATTCCTTTTAAAACTTCATCACCTTTCTGGTGCCCGAATGTATCATTAATATTTTTAAAATTATCCAGATCTGCCATAATTATTGAGTATTTTTTATTTTTAATATTATCATTATTTATATATTCTTTACTTCTTTTCATGAACTCTTCTTTTAAAAATAAATTTGTCAAATTATCTCTTAGAAATTTCCTTTGGATAGTATGTTTTTCCCAGTATTGTGAGAAGTAGCTTTGAACAAATTTGAAAATTGTTTCTTCATTTTCAACTATAACAGTATTTTTCTTATCCAGATAGACAACTCCATTCAAATATTTAAATTTTACATTATTCAATTTCATTTTATGCTTTTTCTTGTATTCATATCTCTTATAAATACTTTTATCAATTATAGGAATCAAAACAGCCTTTTTTATATAATTACCTTTCATCTTATGTATTAAGATATCCTTCCCCAAATTATCATAATATTTCTCGAAATATGTTTTCCTGTTACTAACATAAATAAGTTTATCTGTAACTACAGATACTTCTTTTCTTTTTTTATTCCCATCAACACTATAAAATATAGCCCTATCATACTTGCTTGTATTTAAAGTTTCTTTTAACATATTACTGATAAAACTTTTGCTTTTTTCCTCCTCATAAAAATGGATTTTATCCATATAAGAGCCTATATTTCCATAACTTCTAATCATTTTTCCATTATTTAACAAAAAACTTTCAAAGAAAACCGGAAAATATTTTTTAAAAGTCTTTCTAAGCGAAGGAAAAATTGTCAACTCCAGCAAATTTTTATTTTTAAATTTATTGTAAAACATTTTATAGTAATTCAACAAATAGTTGATTAATGAAAGAAATTCTTTATTGTTATTTTTTCTATAATAAGCCTTATTAATACCCAGATATAAATAAAGATAAATATCAAAATAATCCTGCAGATCAAATTTAATTCTACCAATATCTCTAATTATTTTAGCATTTACACCCTTCATCCTAATCTGCATCAGTATTTTTATTCTTAATTTGTAATTTTCAAAATTTTCCTCATCCAGCTGCTTGTATACTGAATCCAGCCAATCATTTTTCTCTTTTTCATTGAAAGATTCATAAAACCATATAAATATTATGATAACATAAATTTCTAAAAAATAACTTTCTACTTCATACATTAAGTTTTTAATTTTGGTATAATCAATTGCAACATTCCCTAGAAGCTTTTCATAAACAAGAATCAGCAATTCATAATATGAATAGTAAGTATTATCTTTACTTATATTAAGATTTTTTAATATTTCATAATATTCATATATACTGTCAAGTTTGTTCATACGCATTAAAAGCAGAATAATCATATAATAAAAATGTCCATAATGCCTGAAATTATTCAAACAGTACTCCGAATTTTTTATCTTGGCCTCGTGTTTTTTAATTAAGTTATACAGCTTTCTATCTGAGATTATTTCAAATAAATTAGTAAGAATTAATAAAATATTATTATATTTATTGATTTTCTCGGCATATTTTAATGCCTGTAAATAATATTTTTTTACTTCATCAAAATTCTGATTTACAATAGCAATATTAATATTTCCAGTAATTAAAAAATCATAATCATAAACTTTGCTGGCCAATTCAAGAATTTTAGAAAAATGTTTTCTAGCCTTTTCATGTTCCCCTTTATGAACAAAAATAACCCCCATACCATTATGGGCTATCATAATATAGCGGCGGAATTTGAATTCATTTGCCCTTTTTAGAAGTAGTCTGTATGTATTTAGCTGTTTTTGATGTTTATTGTTGCTTGAGTAGTATAATGCCAGCTTATTTATAATGTTAAGATATATGTATCTGTATTTATCTCTTTTATCATAAATCTTTCTCATAATAAGATTGCACATTTTTTTAACCATAGCAGGTTGATTCTGATTAAAATAATAATCTATCAGCATATTATAAACATGTATCTGATCAATAAATTCAAGATAGGGGAGCAGCTTACTTGCTTCATTGAAATATTCATCAAGCCTGTCTTTATCATTTAATCTGTAGTAGATTTCAAACAATTCTTTTATAATTATAAATTTGATTTGCTTATCTGTTACATTCAGTTTTTCTATTGCTTTTAACTCAACCTCTCTTTTTTTGAGATCTTCCGGGTTTTTAAATAGTGTATTGGTTAGCAAATAAATAGCTCTGATATTTTTATTAATCGTATCAACCCTATCAAGATTAGATATTAAAAGATTAAGAAGATTTTTAATTTTTGATTTAAAAAAGGAGCGGTTTATTCTGTAATTTCGAATAAAGTAGTCAATTAATAGGTTTTTTAATTTTTCATGCTCATTTACATAATAATAATTATAAGCCAGTGCTATCAACTCATCATTGTTGAGATTTTCTAATTTTTCTTCATAAATTTGAATAATTGAATAGTGTATGTTTTTTCTAAAGTCATCATCTAGATTATTAAATTTTTTGCTTATATAATCATCATAATTGACATCATAAAAACCCAAATACTTACTTTGATTAAATTTTAGAATTTTTGCATCAATAAGCACTCGAACTTTCTCATCTAAATTTTTAACATGATTTCTTAAATATTTTAGAAAAACCGGCTTGTTCATATTACACAGAAAAGACAGTAATCTTTTGTATTCTTTTTCAAAATAGAAATCTATTATATAGTATTCCGAGTGAATTAACTCTGTTAAGGTCTCCTCATTTAATATTTCACTTCCTGTCTCCGGTTTCCTCGAATAAATATTAATTATATATGAAATAATTTTATGGATATCAAAATAATTATGTTTTCTTAACACATCAAGCTTCTTGTTTATTTCAATGTAGAAAAACAAATTTGAAAGTTTTTTTAAATTGTACTTTGAATATTCAGATCTTGTCGGGGAAACATCATATTTAATGTATGCAATATTGTTATTGTTAAAATTATTTTCAAATAATAATTTGTTATCATTTAAAATTAAAATTAATTTATTACCATCAAAATTATTTATTATTTTTCTAAAATATTTAATTTTTTCCTTGGAAATAGAATTTAAATCATTAAAAATAACGGCTATATTGTTTTTCAGCGTCATTTTTTCAACCAGATTCCTAATAAATGAAAATATTTTATTAAAATTTAAATTGGATAATTTTTTATTGAATATCATTTTTACAAAATCCCGGTTTTCTTTAATAAAATTGGAGAACTGTTTATGCTTATTTACATTTTTTATAAATTTTTTTAAAATATTAAGTATATCTGAATTCCCCTCAATAGTAAATACTTTGTAATTATGGGTTAATAGATTAGCTCTTAGATAACTACTGGCTGCTATATAATAATCCCGATCAAAATTGCTAAGATTGAATATAACAGATTTATCCCCGGAAAGTACATTGTAAAACTTTTGATCAATATCCTCTCTCAATTGTGTATTAAAATTCAATTTAAAATTAAAATTTTGTTTTAAAAATCTAAATAGTTCCTCTTTTTTTATATCTATTTTTTGTAAATCCCGATTATCTATATTATACTTTTCTTTTAATTTTTTAAAATCCCTTAAATCTTTCTTTTTTGATCCATGTATGTTGAATTTTGTAAAAATGATATTCTTATTTTCTGAAATTTCTATACTATTCTCTGATAAATCACCGTGATAAAAACCATTTTTATGAAGATAATCTAGGTAAAACTTAATTTTTCTAAAAATATTAAGTTTATCTTTTTTGTTTTTAAATTTATATCCGGATAAAATCTTAGAGGTATTATCATTTTTAATAGTATAAAAGCAGTAATCCGAATTTAAATTATTATTATCAATATTCCACACTGTAGAAAACTCATCTACTTCATTGAAACAGGGAAGATCAATATTACTCCTAAAAACGAATTCCTTCCTGAACTCTTCCAGTTCTGTATCAGAATATTTGTCCGAATTAAAAAACTTCAGGGTTCTGATTTTTTTATCATAAATATCTTTAACTTTATAATAGATTCCGTTTCTGGATTTTGAAATTTTAGAATTAATACGATATCGTTTATTTATCAATCTCATTATTGATCTCTTAAATGATAAGATATAATCCTGTCAATGTAAATAATTTTTAATAATTATGATTATTTAATGAATAAGTATCTTAAATAATCTGATTCATATATTCTTTAAAAGAATATACAATTCCTGCATTTTTTCTATGATGTCCAGCACAAATCAGCAGGTTAAAATACCCTCTTCAGCTGCCTTTGTAACTGCGGATCAATGATAGATTTTATTTTTATTAATTAGTTGAATATTCCATCATTTTTTTGATTTATATACCAGATTTGGATAAAGAATATGGTTATTTTCAAGCTTCCATGATTTATAACAGAACCAATTATATAAAGACTAACGAGTCTCGTTTTATATCTCTTTTCAGTGATCTTGATGTGTACAAACTATTTGTTGCATTAATTTTAATATTATCTTCTTTAAACAACAATTTTACCAGCATCAACTATTTGAAAATATTTAATATTTTTATTATTTGAAAACTAATCAATGAGGTTACTCCACATAGAAATCCTCCCCATAAAATATCCACAAAAACAATTTTAAGGGGCCAGTCTTGTAGAGTAACAAGATTAGTTAAATCGTATGTGCCATAGGTTATAAACCCAAAAAATATTCCAACAAACAAACTGTACTGCCAGCTATTAATAATTACTGCCCTATTAATTACAAAGAAAAAAAGTCCCACAACAAATATTAAATAAAACCCTAAAGCCACGGGAAAATTAAAACTTTCTTTAAGCAAATGGCCTATTTGATTTTCATAAAAGGATTTTGCAACTATCCCTAGCCACAGCATATCAATTAGAAAAAATATAATAAAAGAAACAATATAAGCTTTAAAATAAGCAACCACGGGTAGCTCCTTTCTTTTTAAAAAACCGTTATGATATATAAATAATATCATTTTAAATTTAACAAACAACATTAGCATTAAAATATTTAATTGATGAATGGAAATAAAAATATTTTTTTATATTTTATTCCAAAAGAATTTTGGCTACGAGATCGCCCCAATCCTGTTTGTAATTGCTTTGCTTAAACTTTTTAGTTACCTCTAATAAAACTTCTTTTAATTTTTTTATATTTAATTTTTCTTCTGTATAGTCATTAATTCCGTTATTTATTAAATATATAGAATACCACTCAGCCCAGTTCTCATCATATTTCCCATTCAGCCTATTCTGTTCATAAACATGATGGTCTACAGCTGCTTTATTTAAAAGCCTAATTAAATTATCATAATTTTTATTCATTTATACCCCATATATATAATTAGAATATATTAAAATATTTGTTATTTATCAACCTATTGAATCAACAAATATTAAATTAATAGCTTAATCAATATGAAGTTGATATACTGTATTTCAAATTAAAAATTATTACACCAGAATTTTTATTAAAATTTTCTGCCGTATCCAGCTCAACCAAATTTAACAATTAAACTACTCATTAAAAGTACGTTATCGATAATTTTCTTCTTTTCACCTTGGAAGCTCTCTCTTATTCCTTATTGTGGGATTTAGCATAAATTACATGCCCGTGGGGAGGTACCTTTATACTTAAAAACTTTTCCATTCTATCGTTTACTTTTACCAAGGATTTGTTCTTTAAATAATCCTTTTGAGAAGCAAATACTGTTTCATAAACATCTCCCTCACTGTTAAGCTCACTATCAATCATTACAAAACAGCTAATTTCATCCTCGATATTAGTATTAATTGCAAAAATATATTCATTACCGCTCAATATTTTTGACCAGGAAATAACCGATACAATTCTATCATCTCCAATTTTTTCAACAAAACCAAACTGTTTTCCATCTTCACTAATTTTTCTCAGATACTGCCTGCCATGTCTGAAGGTGGCATCATCTTTTCTTTTTTTCAGCATTCTGCTTAAACTTTTATAGATAGGATTTTCTTGGTTGAAAAAATGTTTATTTTGCGTTCTAAAGGCTCCAAAATCTCCCCCAAACATGGACTCTCTAACATATTTATCAGAATTTCCATGACCGTCAAATCCCTGCTCGGTTCCATAATAAACACACGGGATTCCCAAACTAAAAATATTTAAAAATAAAGCATTTAAAACAAGTTTGCTGGTTTTTTCATCGGCACAAAATCTAAACTTTTCATTTTCCCCCAGACTAACCATATCATGATCATCAAACATAGTTACCACATTATCTTTAAACCACAAATGAGCATCCTCCCCTAAAAGATCTGTATTTGAAAAAATGTTGAAATAGCTGGATGGAGAGATATAACCTTTAGCAGTATTTTCAAGCTGGCTGGCTATTTCATTAATTCCAAGGGCTGCATTAAGACCGGTTTTATTTTTTGTTTCAATCGCAAATTCTAATCCTCCGGTAATTTCACCTATTAAATAAAAATTATTTTTCCCGATACTTCTAGCAAATTCATGAATTTCCCTTACAAAATATTTAGTTGCTTCCCGGGGAATGTGTTTTATAGTATCAACTCTAAAACCATCAATATCTGCAAAAGCTATCCAGTATTTATATATCTGGGTCAGATTTTTTAATGTTTCGGAAAACTGAAAATTATCATTTTCATCTTTCCCGAGATTAAAGGTTTTGAATGAAGAAAAATCCCCTTCAACATACTCCGGGAAACTATCCCAGTTCTGAATTTCGCCTTTTCTTTCATATGCCTCAATATTTTGCAATTCCTCCGGCCAGACTGCCCCATCGGGCCATGAGTTATTTAAATCATCCTTTTCAGCAGGTGGGATAACCGCCAGCCCCTCATGGTTTCTGAATCCTTCTATTTCATACCTATCACCAAAATATTTAGGATTTTCTTCTTTGTATCCAAAAACATCACCCGAATGATTAATAACTATATCAAGAATAATATAAATTCCTTTTTCATGGGCTTTCTCCACCAGTTCCTTTAAATCATTTTTGGTTCCTATATGGGGGTCAATTTCCAAAAAATTTTGAATTCCATAACCATGATAATTATCGTTATATGCAGTTTGCTTAAATACCGGATTAAGCCACAGACAGGTTATGCCGAGATTTTTCAAATAATCCAGCTTTGAAATGATTCCTTTTAGGGTTCCTCCAACCCACCTATCACCTGCTGTTTCCCATATTTTAATATTTTCATTTTCAATTTCATTAAAATGCTTCTCAGGAATGTATAATTCTACCTCTTTTTCTCGCCCATTAGAAAATCTATCAACCATAAGTAAATAAATTATTTGATCCTCCCACTCCTCTGGAGAGGGGAAATAACTTCTGTTTTCAGTCATTTTTTTAAAATCAATATCATTAATAGATTTTAAATTCTTCAAAACAACTCCTTTTTAAATAAGCTATATATATAATATTTCTAAAAACAATAAATTAAAAGCCCCTAATAAAATTTTCTTTACTTTTTCTCATATCAATTATATTCTATTTATTAATTTATCGGGGGTTAATATTAATCCTATTGTTATTTAAAATAATAATTGTAACATTCTAAAAGAAGGAGATATTTTGAAAAAATTAGTCATTCTACTAATCTTAATTTCAGTAATATTTTTTGCTGGATGTGAATTAACAACGGGTCCGGATAACCCTACTCTGGTGGAAGATTTAAACTTATATCCTTTAACCGTTGGAAACACCTGGACATACGATGTCTATCAATATGACTACGAGCAAAACAAACTGGTTAAAGATACTTCGGAAACAATTCAAATAACCGGGATAGAAAACTTCACCTATAATGAAGAAACACTGGAAGGATACAGTTCTTCTGAAGGAGATTCCACATATTTCATAGAAAATGAGACAGGAATTTACAAATACTATATTCAGAATTCAGAACTGGTTGAAACTCTGATGATAAAATACCCCTATCATAAGGGAGAATCATGGGATGCAGGAAGCGGCGAGGGCTCCATAAAATGGGAAAGAATAGACAGTATTTCAATAGAGGAATATACCTACAGCAACTGCTATGTGGCATCCACAGAGGTGGAAATGCTGGGATTATCCATAAAAGCCGAATTTTATTACAAGGATAATATTGGCCTTGTTGCCATGGTAGCCGAAGAAACCTCTTCCGGAATGATAATGGGGCAAAGAATACTAACAAATTACAGTATAGTACAAAATTAATAATAGTTTGTGTCAAAACCCGGTCAACACATTAAAGGTTAAAGATTAGTCACACCGTGATTGGTTTTGAAAATTATATTGAAAATTTTTTTAACAACAATATAAAACCTAACAAAAAAACAAATTCGGGGTGACCCTTTTCACCCCGATACATTAATAAGCTGCTGCTTTTTTTTATTATTAAAAACAAGCAGATATAAAAATTTCTTTTTTATAAAGTTCTTTTTCTTTCCTCTTCGACCAGATTGTTGTGGAAGAACTCTCTTTCACGATCAAGAAAATAAGTGATAACAGTTCTTATTAATACTATTGCTCCAAGTATTGCCATATCTTCTAAACTTATGTGAATTAGAGTTTTAATAATATCGGCAACAATTAAAAATTCCAGTCCTAGAAGAAGATATGAACCAAATACATATCTCAACCTATCTCTCATAAGGAACATACTTTCCCCTTTTAATCTGCTTATTTCAAATTTTATGAACCTAGATAGGGTAATCAGGGCTCCTATAATAAAAATAAATACACCAATTACCGCGATACCTTCGGCTATATATTTTAGAACTGAAAGCATATATTCTCCTTAATTTCAATACCCTGCACTCTCCAGCCAGTATAAAAAACCTATTATTATAACTGATAAAGGAATTATAACTATCCACGCATTAACTTTAAGCAACCCGGGAAATCTTATATCACCAAAATCTCCCAGATGTAAAAACTTTTTGTTTAATTTAGGATACCACTGTGCGAAAATAGCTGCTCCAATAATTATTCCGATAATTCCTCCGATTAAGGCATCTAGATTTCCCTGTCCTACTGCTGCGGATATCGTGCCGGGACAGTACCCTAATGTAGCAAATCCGAGTCCAAATATCAGCCCTCCAACTACTGATTTTCCAAATGAACCGCTTTTGGGATGCAATTCAACTAATCCAAGAGATTTCATTCCATAAATTCCTATCATACCGACAACTATAGCAGTAAGTATAATTTTAATTACCGTAAAATCTGTTAAAAGAAGCTGTCCTAATATAATATTATAGTTAGACACTCCACCTTTCTGTAAGAAAAACCCAAATAGTATTCCGGCTAATAAAGCTAAAAACAACTGCAATTTTGATTTTGAATGTAATTTAGTTAGCATATAATCACCTTCTATCCAATCACATTAAAAATGATTTGAGCCATTATGATACCTCCGATAAAAAAGAAAATTACGGATATCCAGCTGCTTACAGTTAATTGAAGTGTTCCACTAATTCCATGGCCGCTGGTACATCCACCGGCCCATCTTGAACCTATACCCATTAATATTCCACCAATTAAAGCAACCAGAAGTCTTGGAATTGCACTACTACCAAAGGTATTGGCCCATAATTGGGGAACCATTACTGCTTCAAATGAACCCGATAATTGAGCAGATATAAAAGAACCAATTATTATACCAAAAACAAACATCCATTCCCAATCAATTTTGGCGGGAAATTTTTTAAAATATTCTTTTTCATCAACTTTCCTTCCAATAAATAATTTTTCAATCATTCCAGAGGTTCTTGCAAATGCAGTTGAACATCCAATGGGTTTATTTGATAAATAAAAAGTCAACCAGCTCATAATACCTATAGCTATCCCAACTGCATAAGGAGACCATTTTGTCATAAAAAGCCAATCCATATAATCCTCCTATTTTTTTAGATTCCCATACCCGGTCATTCCTCCACCGATATTGGTAATATTTTTAAATCCTTTTTGATGCAGTATTGAACATGCTGTACCGGATCTGTGCCCGGTGCTACAAATTATATAATAGTGTTTGTTTTTATCCAGCTCTTCATATCTGGTTCTTAACTCAGGAGCCGGGATATTAATACTACCTTCAATATGATTTTCTTCATATTCTCCAGAAGCCCTTACATCAAGAAGATTTAAATTTTTATCTGAATCATATTTTTCTACAAATTCAGGTGATGAAATAATATTATGATGGTTGGCCCGATATCCAGCTTTTGCCCATTCGGGTAATTCCCCTCCTAAATAGCCTATTGAATTATCCAATCCTACTCTTCTAAGCCAAATTACTGTTTCCCTAGCTTTATCTTCATCATCTGCAACAATTAGTATGTTTTTTTCAGGTGGGATAATCCAGCCTGCAAATGTAGGCATATTTCCACCAAAATCAATATTATAGGAATTTTCAATAGGCTGTGCCCCAAAAGAATCATAGCTTCTTACATCTAATACAATATGATCATCTTTTTCTAAAGCTTTTTTGAACTTTTCTGGGGTTAAGGGTTCAAGTACCGATAAATTTTTAACAAGTTCAGGACCTTCAGCATTCAATGCACTGCATCTACTGAAATGATCAGGCGCCGGAGGCATATCGGTTGTTAAACTTTTAATGAATTCATCTTTATCTTTCATTTTAAAGGGCTCATTGGTTAACTTTTCGAAACCTATTGTACTTCTTCTTTTTGCACCCATTGCTCTACCGCAGAGGGATCCCGCTCCATGTGCAGGCAGAACTTCACAATAATCGGGAAGTTTTTTTAATTTTTTTAAACTTTCAAATAATTTTGAAGCAAGTTCTTCCGCTCTATCTGGAAATAAATCAGGTCTTCCGGCATCTCCAACAAATAAAGTATCTCCTGTAAATACAACACTGGGTTTATCGCTTAAAGATGTATCAGTAACGATATAATTTATATGCTCGGGTGTATGTCCCGGTGTTTCAATTACTTCAAATTTAATGTTTTCTATATTGAATGTATCATTCTCTTTCAAAGATACATGGCCAAATTTGCAATTTCCAGATTTTGGTGCATATATCTTTGCGCCTGTTTTTTCTGCTAAATCCATGTGTCCCGAAATAAAATCAGCATGTAAATGAGTTTCTAAAATATGAGTAATCTTAAATCCCATATCCTTGGCTTTTTCAATATAAATATCAACATCTCTTCTTGGATCCACAATTGCACATTTTTCATTTCCTGCAATCATGTAGGAACTATGAGCAATCTTTTTCACATAAATCTGTTCAATATACATAAATCCTCCTTATTTTTTCTAAATATAAACGAAATAAAACACTATTACTGTTAAAATCAAAAACAATACCGTTAATCCACCCCCTGCCCTTAAATAATCCGAATTTTTATAGCCTCCAGGAGTCATCAAAAATGCATTCACCTGATGTGTGGGAAGGATAAAGGAATTTGCCGCACATACCCCCACCAGCAAAGCCAGGGATGCCGGGTCTATACTTCCAATATTTTGCATTTTTAATACGAGGGGAACAAGAAGTACGGTAGCTGCAACATTGGACATAAAAAGTGAAAACACGGTGGTTAACCCTCCAACAACAAGAAGAATAATTAAAGGGTGGTGCCCCTTTATCAGCCCCATAAGATTCTGAGCTAAAAACTGAGCCGTATTCGACTTTTCCATGGCTATACCCAGCGGAATCAATCCGGCTATCAAGAAAACTACCTTCCAGTCTATAGATTCATAGGCTTCTTTTATATCTATCACACCTGCTATTATCATTACAAAAGCTCCCGATAAAAGACATAAGGATATAGGCATTTCGGTAAAAAATGTTAATGAAATCGCTCCGGCAAAACTTGCAATAGCGACCCAGATTTTTGAAGTCTTTTCCTCGAAAGCTTCAAAAGGAGTTGGCACAACGAAATCATCACTATCTTTAAATTCCTTCAGATTTTTCCACAGCCCATAAAAAATTATGGTATCTCCCGGCTTGATTACTTTATCAGAAAAATCACCTCTATAGCTTTCTCCATTACTAAAAAACAGCACCGGTTCAACATCATAAGATTTTCTAACAGCCTGCTGTCTTATTGTCTTCCCCACAAGATTTGATTTAGCCGGAATAATAACTTCTGCGAAACCGGATTTGGTTGTATCCTTTAATTTATCAAAAATATCATCCTCTTTTTTTATAAGATTATATTTATTTGCAAATTTTTTAATATCATTTTCATTTCCAAGGACTGCAAGTTTTTGATTTTTTTCAAATTTTGTGTATCTCCAGGGAGCATACTTTATTTTTTCCCCCTTTCCGATAGCTAATATATTAAGATTAAAATCCTCCCATATATTAGAATTCTCACATGATTTACCAACCAGCTTACTGCTCTCAGATATTTCATAATGGTATATACTGTGGGGCAAATGCCACGTTTCTATAAGTTTTTTCTGGGATGATTTCTCTTTTTCTTTCTTCTTAGGTGAAGGTAAAACAAGATCACCAAAAATTAAAAAATATAAAACTACCCCGATAAGCAAAACAATTCCTACCGGTGTAACATCAAAAAAATTAAAAGGTTCAAAATTGTTCTGCTTTAATAAATCGTTTAATACTATTAGCGAGCCGGTCCCAACCATGGTTAAAGTTCCGCCGACTATTGCAGAGAACCCAAGCGGCATAATTAATTTTGATGGAGAAATATCTTCTTTCTTTGAAATCTGCAATACTGCTGGTAAAAAAAGAGCTGTTGCTCCAATATTTTGCATTAATGAGGACATTACTCCAACAGAAGAAGAAATCACCCCTATCAATTTTCTTCTGCTTTTCCCTACCATTTTTATTATAAATTTTGAAAATTTGTCCATTACCCCTGTATCAGAAAGGCCTTTTCCCATAACCATTACAGCAATCATCGCAATTACAGCATTACTGGAAAATCCTGAGAGTGCTTCGGAGGGTGTAATAATCCCTATCCATGCGAGAGAAAGCATGGATAATATGGCAACAATATCAATTCTTAAAATTTCAAAAACAATAAAGATTACTGTTATTGTTAGAATCGATAAGACCGTAACTATTTGTGGAGTCATCTTTCCTTTCTTTTTAAAAAGCCTACCTTATTATTATATAACATATAAAACAAGCTATCAAGACAAAGCAACCTCATGTATAATATTTACAAATATATATCTTAAGATATCGATATGGGCTTGTTTCAGAATAACTTGTAGCCTGATAATATTTTTATTTATTAGAAAAGAAAGAAAAGTATGACTCTATCTCTATGATTTTGAAGAAAACAGTATTTCCGGTTATAAGAAATTAAATATTTCTTATCTTTAAATATATTGCTATCCCCCCATAACTACCGACAACTGCACCGATAACAAAACCGAGTGCTGATTTAACAAATGTTTTGGAAGATAACGCCGTATCAATACTGATTAAACCGGCATCAGGGAAAGAGCCCCAGAACATCTTCCATCCTGCAATCTGAACCGGGTTGAGAAAGAAATTTCTAACTATTAATAAACCTATTATACCACCTATTAGCATAAACATAAAAAATAATATCTTTGTTTTCATACCCTCTCCTTCAAAATAGATATATTTGTAATATAATGAATTTTAATAGCAAAAATCAATAATGTTGAATATTTCAATTATTTTTCTTCCCAAAACCTAACCATCTACCATCGATATCCTCAACTACAAATTCTTTATTGTTATAATCAGTGATTTTTAATTTCTTTACTATCTTCGCACCGTTACCCTCTAATTCTTTTTGAAGTGATTTCTGACTTTCAGTAATAAAATAAGCATCATATCCATAACCGTACTGTTTTCTATTTGGAACTACCTTTTGATTTCCCGAATCCGTAAGGATAATTTCCGTTTTATCCCGGTATAAACAGATATGAGGTTCATTTGAATCCAAATATTCAACGACCTTAAAACCCATAACTTCTTCATAATACCTGGCTGTTCTTTCTATATTAGGTGTGGGAAAAACACAGTGGGATTTCAGAAGCTTATCCCTCATTATTATCTTTCTCCTCCTTTTTCAATTTTCGAATTTCTATATTTCTAGCATCGGTATCAAATCCTAAATAGGATTTGATAAATTAAACATTAAACCTGTAAAACATAATATCTCCATCCTGAACCTTATAATCTTTCCCCTCAAGACGAAGCTTCCCGTTTTCCTTTAATTTTTTCTCTTCTTTATGCTCAATTAAATCCTCATAATGATAAACCTCTGCTCGAATAAAACCTTTCTCAAAATCAGAATGTATGACTCCGGCAGTTTCTGGAGCTTTCATGCCGTGTTTGAAGGTCCATGCAGAAACTTCTCTTTTTCCAGCTGTAAAAAAAGTTCTCAATCCAAGTAATTTATATGCTTTATTTATCAGCTTATACAACCCCGGAGTTTCTATTCCAAGCATAGTCATAAATTCCTTTTTTTCCTCATTTTCCTCCAGCTCAGCTATCTGGGATTCAATTTCACCGGATAAAGAAATAGTATGTGCTTCTTCTTTTGCAGCAACTTTTTCTACCTCTTTTACATATTTATTCTCCGATTTTATATCATCCTCAGCTACATTACATACGTATAACACCTGTTTCAAAGTAAGAAGATTTAAACTTTTTATGGATTTTTTCTCCAGCTCATTTAATTTTGCTAACCTTGCAGGTTTCCCATTAGATAGATATTGTTCAATTTTTAATAGAACATCCTTTTCAAATTTTGCATTTTCTCTAACAGTTTTATCATGTGAAATTAAAGATTTGTCGATGCTTTTTAATCTCTTTTCAACAGTTTCAAGGTCGGCAAAACTCAACTCCATATTTATAATTTCAATATCCCTAACCGGGTCAATAGTCTCATATACATGTGTTATATCATCATTCTCAAAACACCGAACTACATGTATTAAAGCACTGACCTCTCTTATATTTGCCAGAAATTTATTTCCCAGTCCTTCCCCTTTTGATGCACCTTCCACAAGCCCCGCAATGTCAACAAATTCAATTGAGGTCGGTTTAACTTCTTTTGGGTTAAATATATCCGCTATTTTTTGTAATCTTTTATCTGGAACATCCACAATACCTACATTTGCCTCTATAGTACAAAAGGGATAATTCGCTGCCTCAGCCGGAGCAGATGTTAAAGCCGAAAATATTGTAGATTTCCCAACATTTGGTAATCCAATTATTCCACAATTTAAAGCCATAAGTATCCTCCAATCCAACGAGAGGTATTCTACTTATCATTAAATAAAAGTCAATAGTTTTCTGTATTGTTTTCTGTATTCTGATTACAGACAACAAGAGCTACTCTGGAATTACATTTAATTGCTTTTCTAATTCTGATACTGATTCTGATACTGGTTCTAAAAAATCACGCCAGTGATTTTTTCAACTCAGAAACTAAAAGTATTATAGATGATTCCTGAATTAAGAGTTAATATAAGATATACATCAGGAATTTTCATTATGTTATGTAATGCATATTCCGGCTGAAGCGAAGCGAAATGCCGGAATCTTCTTGCATAACTTTTAAAAGTGTTTTCTTCGGAGGGATTAGGTTTAAGTATATCTGATACTGATTCTGATACTGGTTCTAAAAAATCACGCCAGTGATTTTTTCAACTCAGAAACTATTTTCCCTTAATAATTACATATCTGGGCTTTCAATAAATTCAATTTCAACTCCATTTGGATCCCGGATAAAAGCTAATTTAGTATTTCCCGAAACCTCCATGGGACCCCGTATAATTTCAACATTTTTTTCTTTTAAATTTTTAACAGTTTTATCCATATTTTCTACTATAAATCCCATTGATAAATTTGAGGACACTTTTTTTGACACCTCTTCATTTTTATCCGCTATTAGTTCGATCATAAATTCGCTTTTACCTTTTAAAAAAATAATACTTGTTCCCGGACGGGGAGAAAACTCTCTAACTTTTTTCATATTTAGAACATTTTTGTAAAAGTAAAACGATTTTCCAAGATTATTTACATGAATAGTATTCATCTTTAATTTCATAATTAAACCTCCTTTAAAACTTTTTCAAATCTTCACTTTTAACGCACATCGAATGAGAATCTACCGCTCTTTAAAAAATTATCAATATATTTTGCTGTTTTTTCTTTGTGATGTATTTTTTTATGACCATAGGGAAGAATTATAAAATCACTTAATCCTTTCATTTTAACGGATTTAACTGCAACCCTACCATCATCATCCCCTTCAATAATTATGCTGTATAATGATTTACTTTCATTTCCAGCAACTGCTGCTACTTCCGGAGGTAATGATTTAATAGAATTCAAATTTTTTAAATTATTTTTTTTAAGGGATTTAAGAGTTCTATAATCACTAAAAAGAAACTTGAAATAATCAAATGATATTTCTGCGAGCTGGCTGCCCTTATTGGGAGTAGCAATTTGTACACATCTTCCTACCCTTACATTATCTAAAGGATTATGAAAATATTTTCTTATCATAAGCCCCCCGGTACTATGTCCTACAAAATGATATACTGTATTTGAAGGATAGTTTGCAGCTATACTTTTAAGCTGTTTTTTAAATTCCACATATGCCTCCGCTAAACTCTTATGAGTAAGAGGCAAATCTACTAAATGAACTCTGTATCCATATTTTTTTAAATTCTTTTTCAAAAAAACCATATCAGCCTGTGATTTATTGTATCCATGTATGAGAATAACAGGATTTAATTGCCCTGCAGCAACGTTTACTATAGAAAATAAAATTACAAAAAGTAACATCCTAAATTTCATAATTTTATGTTAAATTGCTTTTTACTATATGTCAATTTATTAAAGAAACAAAAAAACATGATATTTTACTTGAAAACTGATACTATTATAGTATATTATATTATATTGTAAATACAAATAACTTTGAAAGTGGAGGATTCAAAATCAAGATCAAAAACAAATTAAGGAAAAATGAAAAAATTATTTTCAGGACAGACCTAAATTATGCTGTTTTTAACTATCCCGTTTTCTTTTTTCTTGTCAGCTTAATAAGTCTGTTATTACTAATAGATATAGCTGTATATATTTTTTTATGTATAAGTATAGTATCAGGAGTCTACTGTTTTATTAAATACAAAAATTCCTTGCTGATAATAACCAATCAAAGAGTTATTTGTTATTCCAAAAACTTTTTCCATGACAAAATATTACAGACTTCACTTGACAAAATTGAAGACATAGAAGTTAAGCAGGGTCTCATTGGAAAGATATTTGGGTGTGCAAAAATAGAGATATCCAATACTGATGGAATAAAAAGAACTTACAAAAGAATTTCAGCTCCTTTTCAATTTAATAGAATATTACAGGAACAGATACTGGCTTCGGATTACTTAAACATATTTGACGAGTAATATAGAATTTAATTATTTTATATTCCATTTTTTATCAATCATCTTATCTGTAATAAGTATTTTCTAACTATTTATTTAATTTATATAGTAAAACATTTAAGATTTGAAATCTATAATAAATTTATTATACCTTATTAATAATTTAAAAAACTATTGACTTGTAATTGATTCTTTTAAAAAAGTGAATATAATTAATATACTATTTATATAAAATTATATTGTTTCAAAAATGGAAGGAGGAATTAAGTGAAGAAATATTTTGTGGTAGTTTTTTTAATATTTTTTATAATTGTAATCAATGCTGAAAAACCAGAAAATAAATCGGAAAATTTCAAAATACCCGATAAAACATGGGGGCTTCAGTTTGGAATTAGTGAAAATTTTAATCTAGAATCTTTTGGAGGGGGATCTATCTCTTATATCAACCGTTATGATCGCAATAAAGCTATATCCATACAAATTAGTTTCGAAATTTATAATGAAAGTGCAACTCAGAGATATTTAACCAGAAATCTAGAACAGAGAAACATATATTATGGAAGCAGTTCTGACAAATTATATGATATTACTTTAAATCCCTCACATATATTTTACTACAGCACTATGTCTGATAGAGTTAATTTTTACTGGGGAGTTGGCCTGCTCTTTATATACAGTTATAGTTCAGGAGAACAGGATACTACACAGGGAGACTTTGTTGAGTATTACATTGAACGCTCGGGAGCAGGAGCTAGAGCTCTTCTGGGGATAGAGTGGTTTGTAAATAATTTTATAAGTTTAAATGCCGAATACAGCACTGATTTTAAGTATGTTTACGAAGAAAGAAAGAATAAAGAAGAAACCACAACGGGAATTTTAACATCCACCTCAATTTCATCTGATATTTGGGACTTCAACCATAATCCTGTTAAATTTGGAGTTACAGTTTATTTTTAATACTTTTTGGCTTATATCAAACGGTATAAGCCACAATCTATCAGTTCCATATCCAGCTTACAGTGCCAATAAGAATTTTTAATATTTGTTTGAAGCATTATTGATGAATTTGTTTTTTGAAAAGATATCAAAACATACAGGATGCAGCCCAGGATTACTTTACAGCTATTTTTAACTCCGGGAATCTTCAAATGCAAGAAGACTTACATCATGTTCTCTTTCAAAATTCTGAATTTTTTCTAATTCTTTTTCAGAAAGCTCAGCAAAATCTGGATTGCTGCATTTAAAGGCAATTAAAGTAGCGTTAAGATCCTTTTCAAGTTTTTTTAGCTTCTCTATTGTTTTCTTATCAAGATTATTGTCAATAGTACAGTACATAATTTCTCCTTTTTTATAAGTATATTAATCTAAAGGAAAAAATCAACAATACGGATTATTAAATAATATTATATAAATTTTTCAAACACCAAAGTTGTTATCCACAAATAGCTTAACTTTTTT
>VSIX01000003.1 GCA_008086245.1 Candidatus Mcinerneyibacterium aminivorans | reverse complement strand
TATGAACGCAAGATAAAAATTACATAGTAATTTTTATCGATTGTCGATTGTCTATTGACGATTGCCGATTATAGAAAGACTAATAATTTTGGAATTATAACCTAATATTTCAAAAGATATTGTACTTAAGAATGCAATAAGTACATTATGAACGCAAGATAAAAATTACATAGTAATTTTTATCGATTGTCGATTGTCTATTGACGATTGCCTATTCAGGCTGTAAAGAAGTAGCAACTAATTAATAAATATTCAATTTTTTTAGAAAACAGTCATCCTGAATTTGTTCCAGGATTTAGTCTAACAGACTATATAACAATCAATTATAGAAGTTGCTAAAACAAGTTCAGCATGACTTATTTATTAATATTTATATAAAAAATGCAAATTATCAATTTATTTACAGCCTTAAATTAAGATTGCCGATTTAAAATTAAATATTATTTTGCATATAATCTGTATTCTATTATCTGTAAAAGCATTATTTTAAAAAATCAGAATTCAGATTACAGGCTGCAGAATTCTTCAAAACATAAATATCTTTCAATTTCAAAAGGTATCTTATATAATAAAAAAAACAGTGGAGCTAATAATTACTAATTTTTAATTTTTAATTCTTAATTCTTAATTTATCTGAAGGGGGATATTATGAGTCTTGAACTAATTACTTCAGTTTTAACACCGGCAGTTATGATTAATGTTTGTGCATTGCTTTTAATTTCTACGACAAACAGGAACTCAAGAATAAGGGATAGAATAAGAAACATGAACAACACACTTATTCATGACAAAATAGATTTAAACCGAGATGTTATTAATAATTATATCGAACAGTTAAAATATTTTAAAGAAAGAGGTCGTTTAATAAAAAAAGCAATGACTTTTAATTATATGGCATTTTTCTCTTTTGTAGTAACTACACTGTTTTTGTTTTTTGAAAAATTTCTGGGCTTCTCCATAATTTTTTCGGTGGTGACTCTTTTATTAGGACTTGTATTTTTATTTGCATACGCCGTAATTCTTATCAAAGAAAGCAGAATAAATTTTATAACCACAAACCTTGATGCAGAACTAACCGAAAAGATGCTTGATGATACCGATAAAATGGGATTTTAATAAATCAGCAAAGCTGATTTATTAAATTAAAAATTGCTAATGGCTGATGGCGAATTGCTAATTAAAAAAATCACCTTGTGATTTTGTTGTTAGTATAAAAATATGGACAAAGAAAGATTAACAAAATATAGTAAAAAAAAAAAAGGATTTTTATGACTGAAAATGAAAAAAAAGCAAAAGATACGGAGAGTAAATTAAGCAAATCATTCTGATCCTTGTTTCAGGATTTCCTGTAAGTAATTTAATAACAGTGATATATAAAATGTAATGAAACAATTTCAAGACGAGTTTATCCCATGAGATTAGTTATTTTATAAACATATTTTGATGATTTCATCGACTTTTTCCTTATTAATAAATCTTTATGATTTTTAAAACCTGCTTTTTTATTTTTTATTTTAGCTTTCAAACTAAGAAATTATTTCAAGTCATCTGGCTTTAAATAATATAGATTAATTTTTTTTCTTAAAAGGAATAACTTTTAATCTCATTACTTGGATGTTGTTCTGTGGTTTTCCTTCCGTCACTCATCGTGTATATACTTCAGAGAAATAACCTCCATCACTTAAAAATCGCGTTAGCAATTTTTTACAATTTGACATAGTATAGCTTTTTCGATAAGCTTAATAGAAAAGGAGGTATCTTATGCCAAAAAGGAGTTTTGCAAGTGATAATAATTCAGGTGTCGATAAAAAGATATTAAAAGCAATAGAAAAGGCCAATCAAAGTGATCATATAGCATACGGAGATGATCCGTTTACAGAAAGAGCAATCAAAAAATTTAAAAATATTTTAGGAAATAATATAGATGTTTATTTTGTTTTAACGGGGACAGGAGCCAATGTAATCGGGTTAAAAAATGTCGTAAGATCTTTCAATACTATTTTTTGTTCCGATCTTGCTCATATAAATGTTGATGAAACCGGTGCAGTGGAAAATAATATAGGATGTAATCTTCAAACTGTACCCACAGAAGACGGTAAAATTTATCCGGAACAATTAAAAAAATTCATGCATGTAAAGGGAGTACAGCATCACAGTCAGCCAAAAGCTATATCTATATCCCAAACTACCGAGCTCGGTACCGTTTATACCCCGGAAGAAATTAAAAATTTAGCAGATTTTGCACATGAAAATGATATGTATCTTCACATTGATGGAGCGAGAATTTCAAATGCAGCTGCAAGTCTCAACTGTAATTTCAAAAAAATAACCAGGGATGCAGGCGTGGATATCCTATCCTTCGGCGGAACAAAAAATGGAATGCTGTGCGGCGAAGCGGTAATATTTTTTGATAAAGAACTCTCAAAAAACTGTAAATATATAAGAAAAGAAAGTTTAAACCTCTTCTCAAAAATGAGATATTTATCAACCCAGTTTATTGAGTTTTTATCCCACGATTTATGGTATAAAAATGCTAAAAATGCCAATGAAATGGCCCAATATCTGAAAAAGAAACTTAGCGAATTCGATGATATTGAAATAGTTCAGGAAGTTCAGGCTAACGCAATCTTTGCGAAAATACCGAAGAATAAAATCAAACCCCTACAGAAAGAGCATTTCTTCTACATATGGGATGAAGAAAAGGGAGTTGTCAGGTGGATGTGTTCCTTCGAAACTACAGAGGAAAATGTAGACAATTTTGTTAAGATACTAAAAAGGCATCTCAATTAAGTGTCTAATTTCAAAATAACAGTAAAATAATGCAGAATATTTTGTTTTTTATGAGATGAAATCAAAATGATCAAACTTCTTTTTTATAACTTTTTTGCTTCAAAGTAATTACATTCAAATCTTTGAGAGATTTGAGATGAATAAAGCTCCCGAAAAGAAATTCGGGAGCTTTATTTATTAATTTATAGTAATATTTAACTGCTGTTCTACAATATCAATTAATCCTAAAGCTTTTGAGGAAAGTTCAATATTATTGTTATTGCAGTATCCAACAACCTCATAGAGATGATATGCTGCAAACTCGAAGTGATCATCATAACCATTGGAAGTTGTACTATCTACTTCCCCTGTTCCCATATTTATTGTTTTCTGATCGGTACCGCTGGCCATATTAACAAACATCTGTGCCAGAAGGGTGTGTACATTAACCCCCGACAATTCTATGTCGGAGTTATTGTACGGAAAATTCCAGCTTATTTTAATCTGCTTCAATACAGGATATTTTGAATATACTGTCTGTGCCCCGGAAGTGTTTTCTGCTTTTACATAAAGCATCCCTATGCATGAATATTTTTCATAATCGGGGAAATAAGCATTATCCGGAGAAAAATCATCCCCGAGTCCATTTTCAAAATAACTGTATGCCTCATTGTAATTCCCGTTTATATAGCTTATTAATCCCAGACCAAAACTGGCAAACTTCTTATCTTCGGAACTCGAATTCTCCTCATTTATTAAGCCATTAAACTCGCTTGTTGCGGAGCTATAATTCGTATTTACAAAATATTCCCATGCATCATCCAATGAATAGATTGAATCATCCGTTGTGCCCCCATCTCCTCCTGATGAAGAATCATCCGAAAAGTCAGTGGATTCATTGCATGCAAATAAAAAAGCAATAGATACAAAAATAATAAATATATATTTTAATTTTCTCATCCCAGCCTCCTTACTTCAGAAGAACCATTTTTTTAACATCTCTGGTGCCATTAACAGAAAGCACATAGTAATATACACCGCTGGCAACCTGATTACCTCTTCTGTTTTTTCCATGCCACTCTATCTGATAGTTAGATCCTGTACTGAAATATTTATTTTTAATAAGTTTTTTTACAATTTTTCCCTTTGTATCATAAATGTAAAGATTTACATTACCTGGTTCTTCAATATCAAATTTTATAGTTGTTGATGGATTAAATGGATTTGGGTAATTACCCTTTAAAGCAGTTTTTTCAACTTTTGGGACAGTCGAATTTCCAGCAACTGAATAATATCCTGACCCCTCTATAGAATTTACTTCAGTCCATGTTCCATTTTCCCATTTATAAGTTTTATACCCATTTTTTCTATTTATATCTATATGACTGTATCTGTTTGAAGAAATATAGTAAATCTTTCCATCTATTGCATCTATTCCATGGTATTCAGGGAAATTTACATTCATATATGCCATTTTTATATTATTATCATGGGTATTCAGTTCCAATCCCCTTGTTATTGTATATGCTTCGCTATTTATTTGAATTACATTATATTGAACAGAAGGACCTACCTGAACATAGTAATCGGTATTTGTTTTCCTCATGGTGCATTCAAGAATAAAATTAACAGTATTGTCATATATCCTGGTATTAAAACTATCAGGACTTACATATAAACCTGTTCCCTTTGGTGTCAATTTCCATGAATTACCCTGACTGTCAGAAAGTACCAGTAAACTTAAACTTTTTTCCGGATCGGTCAGTCCTTCTCCCAGAGCAAAAACCTGGAAATAAGATTCATCAAAACTTGGAATTACTTTCCACATGAATTTATGTACATTAAAGTTCTTCTTAATTACATGTTCATGTCCTCCTTCGGTGACAAATTTGAAATAATAGCTGTAAACCCCCGGACCTGTGATAGTATCAATAGTGCTTACATTAAAATCATAATATTTTTCACCCGAAAGAGATCCATCATTAATAGATCCCGTTATCTCCTGAAAATCACTATCAGAAGGAGAAGGATCAGAAGCTTTTTGAATTGTATAATAATAATTTAATACTGTTTGATTTTCTATCCAGTTGATATATAAAGGACACGGACTAGTGGAACCATAACTATTCTGCATAATAAAATCTGTGTGTCTCTGTTCTCCAGCTGAAGAATAGCTATCCTGAATAACGAAATCTTTAATTACACTATTTATAGATTGATATTCAATTTCAACTGTGTTATCAGAATAGTAAACTTCTCCATTTGAGGTTCTTTCTCCTTTTATCCTTATTTCATAGGTACCAAATCCGGAGAAGATTTCTTCAGGGGTCGCATCATAGCTGTAGGTGTCATTATTAAATTCCTGATGGGTCATCCATTCTGAATCCGTTACTGCATTCCCCTGACTGTCCGCTACCATCTTATACTGGAGTGCATAAGTAGCTTCAAAAGCAGGTGCAGCCCATCTAAATTTTATTAATTCTCCCTGGTAATAAGGTACAGATCTATTCTCCGGCTGCAGTACCGAGTATCCGAGTTTATGATAATCAATTACTATCTCATTTAGGGACTCATAATAACCATCCCATTCCTCAGCAGTTCCATCACCATCTTCATCCATTCCAGCTTCATTGGGCCAACCGGGATCATGAGCCATTATTCTAAAAAACATTAATCCGTAATAATCACCAAATATCTCTTCAAGTGTTGTTGGAAATGACCAGGTTCCCGTAGCCGAATCATACTGGAAATCAGCCATTGAAACCAGAGTCCCATCTGATTTTTTTAGAGGTTGATAATCCCCACCCTCCTGATATGCATATTCCAGTGTAAATTCAACATCGGAGGAACCATCCGATGCACCCGTAGGTTTTTTCCATTTAAAGGAAAAATTTGCAGTCGATGCATCTTCGGAATTAGAAGTATACTTTATCATTGAAGATGGATCCGCACTGAGGGCATCAGCATTAATCGCCCAGTAATCCCCTTCCAGGGTATTTCCAATATTGAAAGGATATTCTATCCAACCATAATCCAAAAATTCAATATTTGAAACTCTTTCCTGCATTGTACAGATATAATCTCCATTATCATCAAAAACAGCATCTTTTTCACTAAGTTCGCTTATTACCGCTTCTCCATTTTCATTAAGTTTGTATTTTCTTACTTCCGCATATACCCTGTATCTACCGAAATCAAGGTTGCCGTTATCCTCATTATAGAAAAAATAGTGAGGTATTGAGGAAGTAATTCCACCTATCCCACCTGAATTATTTGTAGAATGTGTCACCTCGGCAGTTATATAATTTGATTCAATATTCCAGCCGGGTTCATTGTAATACATATAGGTAGGTGATAGATTGTGAATGCCGTCATTGAAATAAAAAATATTTGCATTTTCAAGCTCTTTAATTCTTTTATAAAATCCTTTTTCTATTACCAGCACAACACAATAATTATAATCTGGAACTGGCTGAGCAGTGTTGGTATCATCATATTCCTGAACCTCGGAGGGAACTCCTGAAACCTCCAGAGATAGTTGTACTTCTTTGTTTGTTGAAAAATGATATAAATAAGCTCCATTATCCGATGTTTCACTGTTATTTAATACGGATAAATTCAGGGTCATAGTATCTGGAATAGCAAACAACACACTTATTCCAAAAATCAGAACCCCTATTAAAAGTAAAAATTTTTTCATAACCGCCCCCTTTGAAAATTATTAATAACTATTACAATAATTATATAGTAATAGCGTGAAAAGTCAAATTATAAAGTTATATACATTATTTAAGAGCTCAATTTCAATAATTTTATTATATCAATTTGCCATAGAGGGTCCATCCCGATATTTTATAAATTTTTACATTTACAAATTTACCGATTAAATCTTTTTCGGAATCAAAAACTACAATCTTATTTGATTCGGTGCGACCCTTATATTGATTTTCTGTTTTACTGCCTTTACCTGTAACAAGAATTTCTACGGCTTCGTTTTTTAACATTTTATTTCTTTTCTTGGCAAGTTTTTTGACAAGTTTGTTAAGTTTTTCCAGCCTTCTCTGTTTCTCATCATCACTGACATTGTCCTCCATTTCAAAACCTTTTGTTTTAGGTCTGGGATTATATTTAAAAACAAAAGCAGAATCAAATTCGGAATATTTTGCAAGTTCCAGGGTTTCCTGGAAATCCTCTTCTGTTTCATCGGTGAACCCAACAATCATATCGGTTGTAATCGAAGCAAATCGGCTGTTGTCTCTTATTGTTTTCACCAATTTTTTATAATGTTCTTTTGTATATTTTCTGTTCATTTTACTCAATATTTTATTTGACCCAGCCTGAAGGGGTAGATGATAATGATCACAAACTTTAGGAATAGACATAAGTTCAGTCAGTATTTCGGGAGTCATATCTTTTGGATGGGAAGTAGTAAACCGAATTCTCTTTAACCCCTCAATTTTTGATATCTTTTTTACCAGCTTCAAAAAATCAACATCTTTATACTGATATGAGTTTACATTCTGGCCCAGCAGTGTAACTTCCACGGTCCCATTTTTAACAAGATATTCAATTTCTTTCACGATTTTACTATAATCTCTACTTCTCTCCCTCCCCCTCACATAGGGAACAATACAGTATGTGCAGAAATTATCGCATCCCCTCATTATAGAAACAAATTCCTGAAGCTGGGGTTCTTTCCTTCCGATATCTTCAAATTCCAAAAATGGTTTGTCATTTTCTGTTTTAACTATAGATTCTTTTCTATTTTTATCCAGATATTTAATCGCCGGGATTACTCTGTGGAGAAAATCTGTGCCCAGTACAAAATCTATGTGGGGATGGGTTTCCTTCAATTTCTCTGCTTCCTTCTGAGCCATACAACCCATAACACCAAGTATGAAACTGTTATTCTCTTTTTCTCTCTTCATATGTCCAAGCTGACCGTGAACTCTATTCTCAGCTGACTGTCTTACTGCACATGTATTAAAAATAACTATATCTGCATCTTTTATATCTTCTGTCTGTTCATAACCTTCTTTTAAAAATTCATAAATCAGTATATCAGTATCGTACTCATTCATCTGACATCCATATGTTTCAATATAAAATTTCATATTTTTCTCACGCTCCTGCTTACAGAAATTCTAATATCAAGCTGAAAATAATCAACCCTTTTTTTAAATTGCGAATGGAAAATGGCGAATTGCAAATGGAAAATCTTTATCCAGGTTTTTAGACTAAGACCAGGATTAAGATTGAGAATCAGAAAACACAATTAAAAATTTCAGTCAAGCTGGCCCATAAAAAAATCTCCAGGGAGAGTTTTTAGTTTAAGTTAAAGCTAAAGTTTAAGTAAAAATTTATAAGTAATTCCTCTGAAGAAGATATTTAAATGTATTCCAGTAAAAAAATTAAATTAAAAGTTATACAAAAAGATTCCGGCACTTCGGCCGGGATTTGCATAATTTCAAAAAATAAGTAATGAAAATTACTGACGAATATGTATTACTTTTATCATTTCGTAGTTCAGGAATCTTCTCAAAATACTTTTAGAATTAATCTCTTAAAAAATAGTAAATAGTTGTATGTAATTCCAAAGCAGTACTCGAGATTGCTGTACTTATTTTGTTTGCTCGCAATAACTTTTAAAAATCTCTTTTGAGATTTTAGAATCGTTTCCAGAATAGAACCGGGCACCAAATATTAGAAATTTTTAGCGATACTGCCATCGGGAAGCATGTTATCTGGATGGTATTTTCCTTTTTCTTCCATTTCAAATCTTTTACATATGGACCAGTCACCCCTACAGTAAAGTTCTATCCATTTACGATTCAGTTTCCCCTGCTCATAGTATCTTCTCATGGGGCATAATTCATACCATTTGCAATTTTGAGTTACAATATTAATCTTTTTATAGAATTTTTTCATTCCCTCTTTTAAATCTCCATTATAAATAGCTGCCGCAGGATGAGGTAATGGTATTAGTTTTGTTTCCCTTTTCCAGAAAAGCTTTGCAAAGTTATCTTTATATTCCTGTCTGTTCCCTATCTGAATATCAAAATAGTCAAACACTCTTCTTGTAGGATAAAAACCGAGAACAAAAATATAGTCGGGATTCACTTCCTTAATTTCTTTCTTCAAGTAGGGGAAACAGCTTTCAATGATTTTCAGGTTAGGTCTTTTGGATTTGGGAATCCAGCATTTGAGAAGATTAGTTTTATAAATATCTTTTAAATCTAAATCGATGCCTTCAAATATCTCTTGTAAAAATTTTCCCGAGGGACCCACAAACATTTTTTCTTCTATATTTTCCATTCTCCCCGGAGCCTGGGCGATAAGCATATATTTTGAATCGACAGGACCCTCCCCCACAACGGGAATATTCCTGGTTTTGTGAAGTTTGCATTTTTTGCATTTTAATATTTTTTTATTTAACTTTTCTATTTTCATAACTTATAAATTGTTAAATATTAAAATTAGCTTCCTATATTTAATGTATATACCCTTTATCTTTCTTTCCAGATACAATCATCAAAAAGATATTTACCCTCCCCCATATCCGAACTATTAATTTTTATTTTTTTCTTTTTACCTTTAAAATTTATAAATATTAATTCAATATATTCATATTTCTCATCTATTTTATGATTCACAAAAAATGATATGTATCTTACAATTGGTTTATTTTTATTTAAAACAACAGTATTCCTTAAATATTTATCCATCTGTATATCAAGTTCTTTTTGTCTACCATCGATAATAAAGCTCAAATTTCACCAAATAATACGTTCACATTTCTTTTTACCCCTGTTTTTATATTTAATATTTATTTCAATATCTTTAATAGAAAAGGATTTATTTAGCGAAACAAGTCCCATTTTAAATAAATATATTATACCGTTTTTATTATTAAAAGGATTCTTAGCAAAATTTTTATATTCACTTATTAATTTAATTTTAATTCTACAGGGTTTTAAATATTCAACGAATTTAGGGATCCAAGCTGCTGCTCCAATTGCTGCAACAAGCATTTCCCAGTTCATATATTTTCCTTAAAACAAAAAGGATTCAATTATTAACTTTAATTAGAATCCTATTGTATATTCATTAAATCTTTTACTCCTTATTTATTTTTTTAATCTTAGACTTATTCTTATTCTAGAAAATCTCAAAGAGATTTTCTCTGGTTCTGATTCTGTAAAATCCATTTATGGATTTTACAATTAAAAGTTTCCCCGAAACTCAACGAAATCATATTTTCCGAATTCATCAATATATTCCTGCCAGTCTTCTTTGGTATGTTCAATTTGTATATAACCCTCCACCGTCTGATATCTCTGTAATGCATATTTTTTGACATCTTCTGGAAGAATATCCTCTAATATAGTTTTTACTGTTTTTATTGTTGTTACTTCCGGGATAACTGTTGTTCTAAATTCATAATCTATATTTGAAGAGGATATAATTTTTATCGAATTTTCTATTTTACTAAGATCAAACTCCCTGCCAATAACACTTTCATAATTCTTATAATCGGACTTTACATCCATTGCAACATAATCTATAAGATCTTTATCAAGTAAATCTTTTAATTTTTTTGGCTGAGAGCCGTTTGTATCCAGTTTCACATCTAACCCCTCAGATTTAATAATTTTAAATACTTTTCCAAGATCGTTATATAACAGAGGTTCTCCTCCTGTAAAAACTATTCCTTCAAGGAAATTTTTTCTTTTTTGAATAAACTCTCTAAATGAATCCAGATCAATTACATCTTCAATATTTTGACCTATAAGCATTTTATTATGACAGTATGCACAATTAAAATTACAACCCTGTGTAAATACAGTAGCTGCAATTTTACCCGGAAAATCAATTAGTGTAGTCTCTTTTAAATCAACCATTCCAATCATAATAATTCTCCAAGAAATTAAAAGAAACCGAGGCTATTTAGCCTCAGTTTCTTCAAAGTTAAATTCTTTTCGTTCCTTAAATTCTTCTTTTTTCCCCTTGTTCCATAGTTTAACGGGTCTATAATAACCAACTACTCTGCTGTAAACCTCGGTTGCTTTCCCACATTCAGGACACTTAGCCTGTTCACCCTTAAAATATCCGTGTTCATCACAAACTGAAAATGTTGGAGATATAGTATAATAGGGAAGTGAATATGAATGAGCAACTTTTTTAACAAGTTTTTTTGTAGCTTCTCTATCAGGTCCATCCTCACCCAGGAATATATGAAGGACTGTTCCGCCATTATACTTTGTCTGCAAATCATCCTGATTCTCCAGCACCTCAAAGATATCCTCAGTATAATGAACAGGAAGCTGTGATGAATTTGTGTAGTAAGGTTCTTCTTCTCCCTGTGTTATGATATCTGGATGCTTTTCTTTATCAATTTTTGCCAGTCTATAAGATGTTCCTTCAGCTGGGCTGGCTTCAAGATTATAGATATGTCCGGTTTCTTCCTGATAATCGGTTATTTTATTTCTCATAAATGTTAGCACTTCTTCGGCAAACTCTTTTCCTTCATCTGAGCCAATATTTTCATTCATAAAATTAAGAAGTGCTTCATTCATACCCACAAGGCCTATTGTATTAAAATGACCATCAAGCGATCCCAAATATCTTTTAGAATAAGGAAGCAATTCATTTTCCATATTTCGTTTTACAATTTTTCTCTTTGTTTCCAGGGACTCTTTTGCAAGGTCCATTAGATATTCCAGCCTACCAAAGAATTCATTTTTGGTTGATGATAGATATCCAATTCTTGGAAGATTTATTGTAACAACTCCTATACTACCGGTCTTTTCTCCGCTGCCGAAGAGTCCCCCCGTTCTTGATTTAAGTTCTCTTAAATCAAGTTGGAGCCTACAGCACATTGACCTTACATCGCTTGGTTTCAAGGTGCTATTTACAAAATTTTGAAAATATGGTATCCCGTACTTAGCAGTCATATCAAATAACAGATTTGCATTCTCGGAGTCCCAGTTAAAATCTTCGGTAATATTATAAGTTGGAATAGGAAAAGTAAAAATCCTCCCGGTAGCATCACCCTCAAGCATTACTTCTAAGAATGCTTTATTTATCATATCCATTTCTTCCTGATAATCGCCATATTTATCATCAATTGCCTTTCCGGCAAAAACGACATTTTTATCTTTCATATCCTCCGGAACAGTCCAGTCAAGGGTTATATTTGTAAAAGGAGTCTGTCCTCCCCACCTGGATGCAACATTTAAATTAAAAACAAACATTTGAATAGCCTGCTTTACATCATCATATGAAAGATTATCTTTTCTTACAAAAGGAGCCAGATAGGTATCAAAAGATGAAAAAGCCTGTGCACCTGCCCATTCATTTTGAAGTGTTCCTAAAAAATTAACCATCTGCATTAAAGCAGTGGAAAGATGTTTTGGAGGATTTGATTCTACCTTTCCGGATACTCCATTAAACCCCTCAGCAAGCAGTTCCTGTAAAGACCATCCGGCACAATATCCCGCTATACCCATGCTTAAATCATGAATATGAAAATCTCCTTCACGATGAGCATTAGATATTTCATCGGTATAAACCTTTTTTAAAGAATAGTTGGCTAGAACAGAACCAGCCGTATGCATCAAAAGTCCGGAAAAAGAATAACCGGAATTAGAATTTTCATTTACACGCCAGTCATTCATATCTACATAGCCATCAATTGTCTTCTCAACATCAAGCATTAATTTTTTTGTGTCTCTGATAACTTCTCTATCTTTTCTATAAATAATATATGCCTTTGCAGTTTTGGCATGTCCGTTTTCAATAAGAACTTTTTCAACTGTATCCTGAACTGATTCTACATCAGGAATTTCCGTTTTAAATTCCTCTTCTAATTCTGAAACAACTGTTTCAGTTAAAGATTTTGCAAGGGTTCTATTACTTCCACCAACCGATTTGGCAGCTTTAAAAATAGCTTCCTCAATCTTTGCAGGTTCAAATTCTACAACTTCCCCGTTTCTTTTCTTAATTTTTTCAATCATAAATCCTCCTTTTTAATTTATTCAAATACCACAATATATAGTTTTAATTGTGCCTACCCCTACAATATATAGTATATTTTAATAAGTGTCAACCCTATTTTGAAAATTTTTTACGAATTTAAATTAAATATTTTATCTGAAAAAGATATAATAAATAATTATTTATTCATACAGATATCTCTTCACTTTATTTGTTGATGTTTTTGAAAGTTCCTCATAGCTTATTTCAAAACCAGAAGGCTTTTTGTAATAGGGAAGTTTTTCTATAGCTTTTGCCATTTCTTTTCCTATTAAATTTTTTATATCTTCATTGCTGTATGTTTTATTTTTTTCTGTTTCCAGAGAAGAAATTGCTTCCATGTTTGGATGTATAACTGCATATGGATATTCGTTTTTATCTTCATCTTTTTGGCTTATAACAACTACTTCATCTACATATTCACTTTTTAATATCTTATTTTCAATTTCTTCCGGATAGATATTTTTGCCGCTCTTATTTACTATTACATTCTTTAAACGTCCCGTAATAAATAAATATCCTTCATCATCTATATAACCGATATCTCCAGTATGAAACCATCCTTCATCATCCAAGACTTCCTCTGTTTTTTCAGGTAACTTGTAGTAACCCTTCATTACACTTTCTCCTTTAACAAGAACTTCTCCATTTCCCTCTTCATCTGGATTTTCAATCTTTACATCTACATTAACCAGAGGTAATCCCACAGAACCTACCTTATGATGAACTGGATTGCCGGTAGCAACCACAGGGGAAGTTTCTGTAAGTCCATATCCTTCATATACATTTATACCCAATGCCGCCATTCCATCTATCTATTATATCGGGGGACTGCTTTCCGCCACCGACAATGAAAAATCTAAAATTATTCATTCCCAGTTTATCATGTATGGAACTGAACAAATATTTCCCTACTCTTATATCAAATGTTTTATACAGAAAAAAAGAGATAAAAAACATTATATGAAATAAAATTCTTTTAAAAAAAGGTTCCATTCGAACATTTGATAAAATTTTCTTATACATTTTTTCAACGATTACAGGAACTGTTGGAAAAATTGATACTTCCGTTTCTCTCATAGTCTTAATCATAACATCCGATCTTATCGTTGCAACAGTTGTAATATTCGCATAGGTTAAAATGGGCACGAATATTCCGGCTATAGCTGGAAATGTGTGATGTAGAGGCAAAATAATGATCCAGTTATCATCGGGATAAGTTTCTGTTGTTTGCTGTATTGCATCACCATTAGAAACCAGATTCCTGTGCGTGAGCATAACTCCCTTAGGAAGGCCGGTAGTTCCTGAAGTATAGATTATTGCAGCAATTTCCTCTTTATCTACATCCACATTTTCATAGAGATTTTCGTTATTTTTTGACATAATATTTCCAAGTAAAAATAATGAATCTATATGTAAATATTCAAATTCCATGAAAGGAGTATCCTTTTTTGATTCCTTCATTGTTAAATTTTTCCATTCCTTTTTATAATCCATGGATACCGAATTATCTTTTTTCAGAATTTTTTTTATTACCGAAATACTTTTTTTATGATTCAGAATATCATGAAAATCAAACAAAATTATCTTCTTTATATTTTTGTTAAATTCGAATGCTTTTTTAATTTTCTTCAAATAGGATTTTGAAGAAAACATATACTTAACATCACTGGATCTTATAATATGGGTTAACTCATCCTGATGAAGCTCCTTATCAAAAGGTACAATAATAGCACCTATATAAGTAACGGCCAGATATGTTATTATCCATTTATTCCTGTTTTCTGAAATTAAACCAATATGATCCCCTTTTCTGATACCGATTTTTAATAAAGCATTGGCCAGAAACCTTATTTTTTTCTGCATTTCCCCATATGATAGGCTTCTATATTTACCATTTTCAAGCATAGTAAGAGCGGGTTTGTTCATCCTATCATCATCAAGCTGGTCAATCATCTCTCTAATGCTTTTCAAATTTCTTGCTTTTACCACTTTATTGATTTCCATATTTCTCCTATCAAATAAAAGTCCATTTCTATTATAATTTAATAATAATATTTTTAAAGAATTAAGTTCAATAAATATATAATTTTTTCAATATTTAAAAAATAAAAAGCCCTGAAATGCAGGGCTTTTTATTTATGCTACAGTAATTTCATCAGATTTATATACATCCTGAATTGCATTTAAAATTTTAATTCCATCTTTCATGGGCTTTTGAAAAGATTTTCTTCCGGTAATAAGCCCCATTCCCCCTGCTCTCTTATTAATTATAGCAGTTCTAATTACCTGCTGCATATCGT
This sequence comes from Candidatus Mcinerneyibacterium aminivorans, assembly GCA_008086245.1. GTDB lineage: Bacteria > Macinerneyibacteriota > Macinerneyibacteria > Macinerneyibacteriales > Macinerneyibacteriaceae > Macinerneyibacterium > Macinerneyibacterium aminivorans. The sequence continues at coordinate 52,829 of VSIX01000003.1, read as the reverse complement.
TATCTCCTGATGCACCGCCGGAATTTATTAAACCCACTCTCCCCATATAGCAGTTTGCAACCTGATATCTGGTCAAATCAATTGGATGATCGCTTGTCAATTCCTCATAAACCTTTCTGTGTGTTTTACCAAAATCTATAGCGTTATATCCTCCATTGTTTTCTGGTTGTTTCTGTTTTACAATATCTGCTTCTATAGTTGCAGCTAGGTGATTTGCCTGACCGGTTAAATCAGCAGATTTATGATAGTCTTTATCACGCTTAAACTCCATATTCCTTAAGTAAGCCCAGAGCACTGTTACCATTCCAAGCTCATGTGCATATTCGAAAGCCCTTGCTATTTCCTGTATCTGTCTGTTACTTTCTTTTGAGCCATAGTAAATTGTTGCTCCTACGGCAGCTGCTCCAAGATTGAATGCCTGGTCAACACTGGAAAAAAGTATCTGATCATAATCATTGGGATAGCTTAAAAGTTCATTATGATTTAACTTTACCAAAAAAGGAATTTTATGAGCATATTTTTTTGATACAGACCCCAGCACACCAAGAGTAGAAGCAACAGCATTACAGCCCCCTTCAATAGCAAGCTTAACAATATTTTCGGGATCAAAATAAATAGGGTTTGGAGCAAAAGAAGCACCGGCTGAATGTTCAATTCCCTGGTCCACAGGTAGAAGTGATAAATATCCGGTTCCACCTAATCTCCCATGATCAAAGATTGCTTGAAGATTCTTCTGTACGGCCGGTTTCCTATCAGTATTTGTTACCACACGATCGATAAAATCCGGTCCCGGAAGGTGTAAATTTTTTTTTGGAATTGTTTTACATTCATGTTCGAGTAGATACTCTTTTTCATCTTTCAATAAATCTAATAACTTTTTGTCCATAAAGCCTCCTTTAGTTTTTATAGAGAAAAACACTTATAATACATTATAATAAAGATAAATAATTCATCAAGCCGGGAAAAGTCAGCAATGCTGACTTTTCAATTAAAAATGAAGAATAAAAATTTTGATTTAGTATCATTATTTTAAAAATATTTAAATATTTTGTTTGTTTATTATAATATTATTTTTTAATTTTATTTTTGATCGTATTATTACTGCTCTAAAATCGTTTATAAATTTTAAAGTAATTTAATCATGCCTGGACCGTAATCTTCATTAGGTCTTTCATTGAACCCAAATTTTTTATAAAACCCTTCTTTTCCTTTAGCAGCCATCAAGCAAATCATTGTTCCCTTTGGACAGTTTTTTTTCAAATAGTCCATTATTCTAATCATCAGTTTTCTTCCTATACCCTTTTTCTGATAATCAGGTCTAATCATCATATCCTGAATATAGAAGGTAAAACCATTATCCCCAATAACCCTACCGTAACCCACTATTCTATTTCCAATTCTTGCATGTACAGAAAATAAATTGTTTTTTAAAGCATGTTTTATATATTTTTTTTCTACACAATTCCAGCCTACTTCTTTTCTCAAATCTATAAAATCATCCGCCGCGATGTTTTTTTCATAAATTTTAATTCGGTCAGACTTCATGGAAATAAACCTCCTTATTAAGTAATAATATATATTATTGATTGATAACCAGGAATATACTCTTGATTAATAAATTAAATTGTAACCAACAAATCTATATAATTTAATTTGATAAAAAAGGATGGAGAATACTCTCCATCCTTTTATCTTATTTATATTAAATTAATCCTCTGAATAATGTTAAGAAAACACCGGCAGCAATTGCAGAACCGATAACCCCACTTACATTTGGAGCCATAGCATGCATCAATAAATGATTATCCTTATCATATTTGCGTGCAAAATGCTGAACTACTCTCGCTGAGTCCGGTACAGCAGATACACCAGCAGCACCAATCAGTGGATTTATTTTATCCTTCATGAAAAAATTCATGAGTTTTGCAAACAGAAGTCCGCAGATTGTTGCTATTGAAAAAGCCAGAACCCCGAGACCAAATATCTTCAAAGAAGTAACCCTTAAAAATTTATCAGCCTGAGTACTTGCCCCAACTGCAAATCCCAGGAGAATAGTTGCTATATCCAGCAATGCATTTCCTGCTGTTTTAGCTAATCTATCTGTTACTCCGGATTCTTTAAGCAAATTACCAAACATAAGCATTCCTACAAGTGGCAATGCTCCTGGAGCAATTAATGTAGCTATTAATACTGCCATTATCGGAAATGCTATTCTTTCTATTTTAGAAACCTTTCTTGGAGGTTTCATTCTAATAACCCGCTCTTTTTTGGTTGTTAACAATTTCATAAATGGCGGCTGAATAACGGGTACAAGAGCCATATATGAATAGGCTGCTATTGCAATCGGACCGAGAAGTTCCGGAGCAAGCTGTGAAGATAAAAATATCGATGTAGGGCCATCTGCACCGCCGATAATTCCTATAGAAGCTGCAGCTTTCCCGCTAAAACCAAGTGCAAGTGCTCCCAGATAAGTTGTAAAAATACCAACCTGAGCAGCTGCTCCCAGAAGTACAGATTTCGGATTTGATATTAAAGTTGAAAAATCGGTAATTGCTCCAATTCCTAAAAATATCAAAGGAGGTAATACTCCCTCCCTAACAAGCATATAAATTATACTAAAGACACTACCCTCATCATAAACTCCAAGTGGTAATCCTTCGGGGTATGCAATATTGCCTAAAATTATACCAAATCCAATTGGAAGCAACAATAAAGGTTCGTATTTTTTTGCAATAGCAAGATAAATAGCAATAAGGCCTATAACCACCATTATTACATTACCAAGCTGCATTTCAGCGAAGCCTGTTCGATTTATTACATTAATTAATATATCCATTATTTACCCTCCAAATTATTCAAGTTCTATTAATACGTCACCTTCATAAACATTGTCGCCCTCTTCTACCTTTATAGACTTTACTATACCGCTCTGATTAGATTGAATTTCATTTTCCATTTTCATTGCTTCCATAACCAGAATATCCTGTCCAGCTTTTACTTCATCTCCTTCTTTTACCTGTATTTCAAGAATTAGACCTGGAAGGGGAGCTTTAACTTTTTTGGAACTTGGTGTCGAATCGGGCTTCTTTGCTTTTTGCTCATTTTTCTTTGCTTTTGGTTTAGGCCTTGGTCTTGACTCCACTTCCGAAATCTCTCTTATACCAAGGTCTTTTAGTCCTACTTCATATTCTTCTCCGTTAACAGTAAGCTTTGCTTTTTCCGATCCAAAAGAATTTATCTTTACTTTATATTCTTTACCATTAATTTCTAATACTATGTCTTTCATTTGTCCTCCTTAATTATCTCTGTGTCCAACTTTATAGCCCAGCTTCCAGTTTGATTTCTGTTTTCCACTTTTAAAGGTAATCTTACTCTGAAGGGTTTCAATATGTAATCTCTGATACAGTTCCAGTGCGGTTGCTATTGCAATAAGAGTATCATCATCTACCTTTTTCTTCTTTATATGTATTTTTTCCTGTGCTTTGGAAACATCCATCCCTTTGCCGGGTATTTTTATATCTTCTTTTTTTCTATTTCCAAAATATTTAAAAATTACATTAAAAAGCCAAATTGAAAAAGCTATCAAAATCAACCCTATAAATACTGTTATTATTCCATTGAGGGCAACTTTAAAACCGTTTGGCTCAACACTGTTAATATTTTGTACAATTTTTAATAACATTTTTTCCTCCTACAGGGGAATATTACCATGTTTTTTGCTTGGATTTTCATCTCTTTTGTTTTCAAGCATTTTCAAAGATTTTATAAGTTTATATCTTGTAACTTTGGGTTCAATAACCTCATCTATATATCCCTTAGATGCTCCAACATAGGGATTGGCAAATTTTTCTCTATAATCATCAATTTTTTCCTGTAGTTTCTTTTCAGGGTCATCCGCATTTTTTATTTCTTTTCTAAATATTATTTGACTGGCACCTTTTGGACCCATAACTGCTACTTCAGCAGATGGCCAAGCAAAAATCATGTCACCTCTTAATTCCTTTGAATTCATAACACAGTAAGCTCCGCCGTAAGCTTTTCTTGTTATTACAGTTATTTTTGGAACTGTAGCTTCGGCATAGGCATACATTAATTTAGCTCCGTGTCTAATTATTCCTCCATATTCCTGTTTTGTTCCGGGCATGAATCCGGGAACATCTTCAAAAGTTACTACGGGAATATTAAAGCTATCGCAGAATCTTATAAATCTGGCAGCTTTAACTGAAGCATCAATATCCAGCACTCCCGCCAGATGTTTCGGCTGATTTGCAACTATACCAACACTTTTTCCGCCGAGTCTACCAAAACCTATTATAATATTTGGTGCATATAATTCCTGAACCTCAAAAAATTCACCATCATCAACTACTTTTGTTATAATATCTTTCATTTCATAAGGTTTATTTGGATTATCGGGAACTATATAATTTAAATCTTCATCTATTCTATCAACGGGATCTTCAGTTTTAACTTCAGGAGGTTCCTCCATATTGTTTTGAGGTATATATGTAATTAATTCTCTAATTCCATCCAATAATTCTTTTTCATCCTCGTAGGTAAAATGTGTAACCCCACTTTTTGTAGCGTGAACCATAGCTCCACCGAGCTCCTCATGGGTTACATCTTCCTGTGTAACACTTTTAACCACTCTCGGACCCGTAATAAACATAAAAGATGTTTCTTTCTTCATAAAAATAAAATCAGTTAAAGCAGGAGAATAAACAGCTCCGCCTGCGCACGGACCCACAATTCCTGTAATTTGTGGAACAACACCTGAATATAATACATTTCTCTGGAAGATAGCTGCGTATCCGCTTAAAGCGTCTATACCTTCCTGTATTCTTGCACCACCGGAATCATTTAAGCCTATTATTGGTGCCCCCATCTTGGCTGACATTTCCATTACTTTCACAATTTTATTTGATACAGTTTTTGAAAGAGATCCCCCAATAACTGTAAAATCAAATGCATAAAGATAAACCAATCTTCCATCAATTGTTCCATATCCAGTAACTACTCCATCACCAAGCATCTTTTTATTTTCCATCCCAAATTCATGACACTGATGTTCTCTAAACATATCAATTTCTTCGAAACTACCTTCATCAAGAAGATACTGAATTCTTTCACGGGCAGTTAATTTCCCTTTTTTATGTTGTTTGTCAATTCTTTTCTGTCCACCGCCCATCTTTGCCTGTTCAATTTTTTCCTTAAGTTCAAGAATTTTTCTTTCCATTGTCATATTTTTTTCCTCCTATTCATTTTCACATATTTCAGTTAATACTTTTCCAGAAGATTTTGGATGAACAAATGCAATCTTTGTCCCATGGGCACCTTCTCTTGGCTTCTTATCAATCATTCTAATATCATTTTCTTTCAAATTTTTAATTTCCTTTTTAATATCATTTGAATGATATGCTATATGGTGCATTCCTTCCCCTCTTTTATCGATAAACTTTGCAATAGGGCTATCATCAACTGTAGGTTCTAACAATTCAATTTTAACATTCCCTACTTTTATCATTGCTACTTTTACCTTTTGATCTTCTATTTCTTCCTTTCCTATTAATTCCAGTCCCAGTATCTTAGTATAGAAAGGTAGATGCTTTTCAAGTGATTTCACAGCAATACCAATATGATCAATTTTTTCAATCATAATATTTCACTCTCCTTTATAAAAGATTTTAATTCTTTATTTATCAAACTATAGGGCTTCTCCTCTTTGTTCATAAGAAGTTTAACCCAGTCATCCAATTTTTCAGTATAATTTATATGAATGTCCATAAGTTCATGTATTTTTTTGCTAAATATTTTTTTTAATTCCTTCTTTATTTTTGTTTTTCTTTTATCTTCCCATTTCCCCTGTTTCTTGAGTTTATTTATATAATTATAAACAGAATTCATCAATTCTTCTATACCTTCATTATTTAACGCAGAGACCATTTTTATAGGATTTTTATTTTCAGGATTATCATGATATTTAATATCCAGAACATAATCCAATTCTTTTTTAACTTTATCTGCTCCATCTTTATCCTTTTTATTTACTACAAAAACATCTCCTATTTCCATTATTCCGGCTTTCATTGCCTGAATGTCATCTCCCATGCCGGGAGCCATCGTTAGCAGTATAATATCAGCTAATTCAATAATCTCAACTTCTGTTTGTCCAACCCCGATTGTTTCTATTATTATTAAATTGTATCCAGCTGCATCCAGCAATTTGGTCACATCAGATGTGGCGGCTGAAATACCTCCGAGATGTCCCCTGGAAGCCATTGATCTTATAAAAATATTGGGGTTTCCTGAATGTTTCTGCATTCTGATTCTGTCTCCTAATAAAGCACCTCCTGAAAATGGGGAGGAAGGATCCACAGCAATCACCCCAATTTTTTGGTCCTTTTTTAACTCATTTTTGAGTATTTTATCAACCAAAGTACTTTTTCCAGAACCGGGAGATCCTGTAACGCCTATAATAAGTGCATTACCCGTTTTGGGATAGAGTGCATCAATAATTTCTTCTTTTTGCGGACTGTTATTTTCAACCATAGAAATAGCCCGGGCTAAATGCCTCGGGCTACCTTCTAATATTTTATTTTCTATATCCATGACTGTTTATTTTCCCACTTTTTCTCTCTTGGATTCAATAAAATCAACTACATCCTTTATAGGAGTTCCCGGAGTAAATATCTCTTCAACTCCCTGTTTTTTCAAATTCGGAATATCATCTTCAGGAATTACTCCTCCCCCAAAAACAATAATATCTTCAGCATCATTTTCCTTCAGCAATTCTACTATTTTGGGAAATAGAGAATTGTGAGCTCCTGAAAGCAAACTCAATCCTACAAAATCCACATCTTCCTGAATAGCAGTATTTACAATAGATTGAGGTGTTTGTCTGAGACCGGTATAGATAACTTCATAACCGGCATCTTTTAATGCTCTGGCTATATATTTTGCTCCTCTGTCATGACCATCAAGTCCCGGTTTTCCTATTAATATTCTAATTTTTTTATCGGACATTTTTCCTCCTTATTTAAAGAACAATAGATTCTTCGTATTCACCGAAAACATCTCTTAATGTATTACAAATTTCACCAAGAGTTGCATATTCTTTAACTGCATCAATAATATAAGGCATAAGATTATCGCTGCCTTCGGCTGCATTTTTCAGTTCTGCTAATTTTTGTTCAACTTTTTTGCTATCTCTTTTTTTCTTTACCTTCTCAATTCTATCAATCTGAACTTCCCTAAGTTTTGGGTTAACCTTTAATATATCGCTTTCAGGTTCTTTATCTATCTGATATTTATTAACACCAACTACTATTCTTTCTTTATTTTCAATTTCCTTTTGATAATCATAAGCTGAATCCTGAATCTCTTTTTGAACATAACCTTTTTCAATTGCTTTGGTCATTCCACCCAGTTCCTCAATTTTATCAATATATTCCCAAACCTGCTCTTCAATCTCATCTGTTAATTTTTCAACATAATGAGAGCCTGCTAGAGGATCAATAGTTTTTGTTACACCTGATTCATGGGCAACTATTTGCTGTGTCCTGAGAGCTATTCGAACAGAATCTTCGGTTGGAAGAGATAAAGCTTCATCCCTTGAATTCGTATGCAAACTCTGTGTGCCTCCCAATACAGCTGCAAGTGTCTGAATTGCTACTCTAACTATATTATTATCGGGCTGCTGTGCCGTTAATGTAGAACCTCCAGTTTGCGTATGGAATCTCAATCTCATTGATTTTTCCTTTTTTGCATCAAATTTTTCTTTCATAACCTTAGCCCAAATCCTTCGTGCTGCTCTGAATTTGGCAACTTCTTCCAGTAAATCATTATGTGCGTTAAAGAAAAACGACAATCTTCTTCCAAACTTATCCACATCAAGACCTGCTTCAATTGCTTTTTTTACATATTCTATTCCATCAGCAATTGTAAAAGCTACTTCCTGAACGGCATCTGAACCGGCCTCTCTAATATGGTATCCAGAAATACTTATTGTATTCCATTTAGGAACCTCATCCGAACAGTATTCAAAAATATCTGTAATCAATCTCATTGATGATTCCGGTGGATATATATATGTGCCTCTTGCAATGTATTCCTTTAAAATATCATTTTGAATGGTTCCTCTTAATTTTTCTTTGCTGACTCCCTGTTTTTCAGCAACTGCTATATACATGGCCAAAAGTACAGCAGCCGGAGCATTTATTGTCATAGAAGTTGATACTTTTTCAAGGGGAATCCCATCAAACAATATCTCCATATCTTTCAATGTGTCTATAGCAACTCCCACCTTACCAACTTCTCCAATGCTCATTTCATCATCGGAATCGTACCCAATCTGTGTTGGTAAATCAAAAGCTACCGATAACCCAGTTTGCCCCTGCTCCAGAAGATATTTATATCTTTTATTTGATTCTTCTGCAGTACCAAAACCTGCATATTGTCTCATTGTCCACAATCTACCTCTGTACATTGTAGGATAAACCCCCCTGGTAAACGGATACTGTCCGGGGAAACCTATTTCATTAACATATTTATCCTCAATATCTTCCTGCGGTGTATAAACTCTTTCTACTTCACCTGTGGAGTTTTTAAATTCTTCCTTTCTTTCAGGAGCTTTTTCCAGAAATTTATTTAACTTTTTTTCTTCCCATTCTTTTTTTTCTTTTTTTATTTTTTCATATTCAGACATAATTCACTCCTTCTTTATAAGTTATTTACTACCCTCTTAGTTTCTTTTGCAATCATTAATTCCTCATTTGTGGGGATTGCAAGAATTCTTACCGGTGAATTCTTTTTTGATACATCGGCCTTTTTACCACGAACTCTATTCTTTTCTTTATCAAGCTTAATCCCTAAATATTCCATATCTTTACATATAGCTTCTCTGCTTTCCCAGCCGTTTTCTCCAATTCCAGCGGTAAATACAAGCGCATCCAATCCATTCATTGCTGCTATATAAGATCCAATATATTTCTTTGCTTTATAATGCAAAATATCCAGTGCAAGCTGTGCTCTTTCATTTCCCTCTTCCCATGCTGCCTTTTCAACATCTCTTGCATCATTAGAAATGCCTGAAACACCTAAAAGACCGCTTTTTTTATATATCATTTCATGAACTTCATCTACCGAATATCCCTCTGATTTTATTAAATGAGTTACCAGTCCGACATCAAAATCTCCAGATCTTGTTCCCATTGGAATCCCGCATACAGTGGAAAAACCAAGAGAAGTATCCACCGAATGTCCACCATCAATTGCACTAAATGAAATTCCATTACCCATATGACATGTAATAATTTTTGCTTCTTCATAAGGTTTATTAATCATATCTGCTGCTTCCATCGATACATAATGATGTGAGGTTCCGTGGAAGCCGTATCTTCTTATACCTTTTTCTTCATACAGTTCATAAGGTAAAGGATAAACATAGGCTTTTGGCGGAAGTTTTGAATGAAAAGAAGTATCAAAAACTGCAACATTAGGAACTTCAGGGATTAATTCTTTTATTGCTCTTACCCCGGCTAAATTATTTGGATTGTGCAGTGGAGCTAAATGATTTAGCTTTTCGAAATCCTTCATCAGTTCATCTTTAATAAGAGTAGAATCCTGGAACTTCTCTCCTCCATGTACATATCGGTGCCCAACAGCATCAATTTGATCATAGCTTTCCAGAACCCCGTTCTCCTTATCAACCAAAAGATCAAGAACCTCTTTTAATCCTCCTCTATGATCTTCGATGTTTATTTTTTTCTTTGATTTTTCTTTCCTGATTTTCCAGCTAATTTCCGGATTATCCTGATTAATCCTTTGTACCAGGCCTTTTATCTTTGTTTCTTCACTATCCACATCCATCAACTGAAATTTTATTGATGAACTTCCTGCATTAATTATTAAAATATTCATACTCTATCCCTCCATATTAGTTTTTGCCTTAAGAACCAGTAATCCTTTAATAGATTTTTTATCAAAATCTATTTTGCCATAATAATTTTTAAAATATTTGCCAAACAAATTCTCTTTGTACAGTTCATTAAGATATCTCTCATTTAAATAAAATTCAATATTCCCATCTCTATGTTTTGAATATCTATGGTACATCCTGTAGTTATCATCTTTCTCTAGATTATACTTATCAATATTATCATAATAATTTCTCAAAAATCCCAAACTGTCAAAAAGATATAAATTTTTATTTTTTATGAAATAATAAGGTTTTTTCATTTTTTCAAATTCCTTTTTAAACAACCCGGAAGCAAGAAAACCTACAACTCCTTCAAGATTTATTGTTCTGTACTTATTATTTTTGTAAATCTCAGTTTCAAACCTCAAAGGAAACTTATTTGAGACCTGAAATTCTATTCTTTCTATCTGGTCCTTATCTACTCCATCTACTGCAGCAAAATAATCACTTTTATTTTTAATACCCACTACTATCTCGCTATCAACCAGTCCCAATAAATCATTTTCAATATCAATACCTGTTTTTTTATAAATCACACTTTTAAACTTAAAGAATCTCTCGAAAAGGACTGAATTTTTAAACAATTTTCTTAAATCAGCATAATGGTTTTCAAAATTCTTCATGTTAATATTAACAAACATATCAAATCTATCTGGTATTCTGGAAAGTTCAATTTTTCTTTCAACTTTATGAATATTTTTGTAATCATAATCATAACTATAATTCAAACTAATTAGGTTGTTTTCGGGAATAGATACGATATCTCCGTATATTGCTTTATTTTCAATAAAAGGAAATATCCTTTTATTTTGCAGATTTAGATAAAAAGAAATGTCCTTATCCTTGTTAATAAGATTTTTTATATTATTTTCATTATAATTAGTTTTTTTTAATTCAAATTCATCATTGTTAGTATAGCAGAAAATATTTTCATTTACCTGTCCGTATTTATCCAAATATCCTGTCAGAAAGGAAAAATCAGAAAATATATATATATAATTTTCAGCATCAACTACCAGATAAAAGTCTTTATATGGAAATTTTCTGAGGAAAAAATTGTTTTTAATTTTTTCAAGATCAAATTCATTCCAAAAAAAAGAATTAATTTTAATTAAATCTTTATAATTATCAAATTTAATTATTACCCTGGAATTTACTGGGAAATACTCATAGGATTTATGTTTATTAAAGCTATTATAAAGCATCACAAGAGCTATTATAATAGATAGAAAGATAACGGTAATCCAGATAAACTTCTTTCTCATAACCATCCTTTTTTAAAAACTCGATTATGTGCCCGAAAGGATTCGAACCTTCAACTTGTAGATCCGGAATCTACCGCTCTATCCATTGAGCTACGGGCACATCTCCGTAAATAATTATATATTTTTAATAGTTTATGTCAAGAATTCTCATTCTATTAAACAATGTTTTTATATTATTTATTATAGAGTTTTTCAACTTTAGATTTCCATTCATTTTCTGAAACATATTTTTTTTCACTTTTTTGATCATATCTATTTTTAATATGAAATATGATAAATTTATTAGTATTATTTTTTAGAAAAATAATCTCCTTTTTTATACTTAATCCCGTTTTATCTACCATTTTTTTTATATACTTTTTATTTTCATATAAATTAACTATAGAAAGAACCGTGCTAACATTCATAAGTTTTTCTGTAATTCCTAGAAGGTCGGATATTTTTAAATACTTGTCATAAATTGCTATATTCTTATTTTGATAGGGACTTAGTCTTCCGTGACCATATTTTCTATAGGGAGGGTTACAAACAACAAGGTCAAATTTAGTTTTTATACTTTTAAAATCAATTTTTTTTATATCCTTTTGTTTGATTTGGATATTTTTAAATTTGTTAGTTTTTATACCTTTTTTCATTAATTTCACAAATTCTTTTTGAATTTCATAGGATATTATTTTTTTTTGAGGATATTTATCGGCAAATAAAAATGAAAGAATACCGGTACCTGCTCCTATATCGAGAATATTATTTTTTTTTACCACCGGTGAATATAGAAATAACAATAAAGAATCTACAGAAAATCTATAACCCTTTTGGGGCTGGTAGATATAGATATCGCCAACCCCATCAAGCGTATAATTACCTTTATTTTGCGACATTTAAACGATTAACCGCTCTTCTTAATGCTCTTTCTGCTCTATTATAATCTATTTCTTTTTTGTCACTATTTAATCTTTTTTCAGCTCTTTTTTTTGCTGCTTCAGCCCTATTAACGTCTATTTCATCTTCAAATTCTGCAGCTCTTAAAATCAAGGTGATATATTCGGGTTCAACCCTGGAAATCCCCCCTGCTGCAGCCATCAACTTTCTACTTTCTTCTCCACTAACAATTTCAATCTGTCCTATTTTAAGAGGAGTTATCATAGAAATATGTTTTTTTACAACAGAGAATTCTCCAGCTTCTCCTGGAAGTATAACCTGAGAAACATCTTCCTCATATTTTATTCCTTCAGGGACCAATATTTTCAAATGTATTTTTTCAGCCATAATTAACCCTTTATTATCCTATTTCTTTTTTTTATCTTTTTTCTTCTTTGAGGATTTCTTTTCTTTTTTTCCTGATTTTTTATTCTTTTCAGAAGATTTTTTATCTTTTTTCTTTTTTGATACTTTTTTTTCTGACTCTTTATTTTCTTCTGACTCTTCCTTCTTTTCAATATTCTTCTCTACTTCGGCAGTCGATTTTCCCCGTGATTTTAATTCTTCTCCCTTTTCTCTTGCTTCTTCTATAGTTCCAACCATATAAAAAGCCTGTTCCGGTAAATCATCATGCTTACCTTCTACGATCTCCTTAAACCCTTTAATTGTATCTTCAATCGCTACATATTTACCTTTTTTGCCTGTAAACTGCTCAGCGACAAAAAACGGCTGAGAAAAGAATCTCTGTATTTTTCTTGCTCTTTGAACAGTTGTTTTGTCTTCTTCAGATAACTCTTCCATACCAAGAATAGCGATTATATCCTGTAGATCTCTGTATTTCTGCAGTATTCTCTGAACTTCTCTTGCTGTTTCATAATGTGTTTCACCAACAACTGAGGGTTTCAAAATTGTAGAAGTTGAAGATAATGGATCAACAGCAGGATATATACCCATTTCCACAATATCTCTCGAAAGTTCTGTAGTTGAATCAAGATGAGCAAATGTAGTTGCAGGAGCGGGATCGGTATAATCATCTGCTGGTACATAAATTGCCTGAATTGAGGTTATTGATCCTTTTTCAGTTGAAGTTATCCTTTCCTGCAGTGCAGCCATTTCAGAAGCTAAAGTCGGCTGATATCCAACTGCTGAAGGCATCCTTCCAAGCAGTGCAGAAACTTCGGAACCGGCCTGGGTAAATCTAAATATGTTATCTATAAAAAGCAGGACATCTTTTTGTTCAACATCCCTAAAATATTCAGCAATTGTTAATCCGGTTAAACCAACTCTCATTCTCGCACCCGGTGGTTCATTCATCTGTCCATACACCAGAGCAGCTTTATCTAAAACACCAGATTCTTTTGTTTCCAGCCATAGATCGTTTCCTTCTCTGGTCCGTTCACCAACTCCTGAAAAAACTGAAAACCCACCGTGCTCGGTGGCAATATTTCTAATTAGTTCCATTATCAAAACTGTTTTTCCTACACCTGCACCACCAAATAATCCAACTTTTCCACCTTTTTTATAAGGTGCTAATAGATCAACTACTTTAATACCAGTTTCGAATAATTCTTCAGAAATATCCTGTTCTTCAAGTGTTGGGGTTGGTCTATGAATTGGCCATTTTTCATCAGTTTTTACTTCACCCTGTTCATCAATTGGGTCTCCGGTAACATTTAATATTCTACCTAAAACTTCTTTTCCAACAGGTGTAGATATCGGGTTACCCATATCAATAACTTCCTGTCCTCTTTTCAAACCGTCTGTAGACCCCATTGAAATAGTTCTTAGTATATTATCTCCAAGATGCTGAGCTACTTCTAAAACCAGCTCCTCATCCTCTCTTTCTATTTTTAAAGCATTATTTATTGCAGGTAATTCTTCCTGAGGGAATACAACATCCACAACAGGTCCTCTTACTCTAAAAACACTTCCTTTTTTCATTTTATCCCTCCAATGCGTTTGATCCGCCAACAATTTCTGAAATTTCTTTTGTAATTTCAGCCTGTCTTTTTCTATTTGCTTCCATTGTTAGATTATCAATCATATCCTGAGCATTATCAGTGGCTGCATCCATAGCCGCCATTCTTGCTCCGTGCTCACTTGTTAACGATTCTAACATTATTCTGTATACTTCTGATTCTAAATACTCCGTTATAGCATATGTAAGCATAGATTTTAGATCCGGTTCTGATTCATAAACTTTTTTTTCTTCCTCGCCACTTTCTTCCCTTTTTCTCGGTAGAAATTTCTCCACTGTAGTATTTGATACGATTGTATTTTTAAATCTATTATATACAAATATTATTTCCTTAATTTTTTCATTTTTTAAATAATATTCCGACAAAAAATTTGCAACTTTTTTAGCATCGTTGTATGAGAGTTCTTCAAAAAAATCTATATATGAGTTAATATAATCCATATCATTCCTGTCAAAATATCTTTTTGCCTTTTTGCCGATTATTACAGATTCACACTCTGAACTTTCATTTAAAAGTTCCTGAGCTTTTTTAGTTATTTTACTATTAAAAGCTCCACATAACCCCTTATCAGCTGATATAAAAACATAAAGGGGATAACCCTTCTCCCGCTCAGCATAAAACGGATTTTCGGATTGAATGTGGTAGTTGATAGTCTCTATAAGTTCAATCAGCTCATCTGCATAAGGTCTTAAGGAAAGTAGTTTATCTTCTGTTCTTCTCAGCTTTGCAGAAGCAACCATATTCATAGCCCTAGTAATTTTTTTTGTTTCCTTTACACTAGATATTCTTTTTCTTATATCTTTTAAACTACCCATTTTATCAACCTCTTAATTTATATCACTTATTTTTCTTCTTCATCTTTTTTGGTTTCTTTTTTTTCTTCCTCAGTATTTATTTCATCAGCAGTTTTTTCCTCATTATCTTCTTCCTCTTTTTCTTTCTCAAATTTCGCAGAATAAGCCTCTTTAAATTCTTCAATTAAATCTTTTAACTTTTTTTCAAGTTCTTCATCAAATTTCTTTTTTTCCTTAAGTTTTTCCAAAGCATCTTCACCTTTGGATTTAATAAATTCCACAGTTTCAGATACAAATTCTTCAACATCTTCGGTTTTAATATCATCGAGGTATCCATTTACCCCTATGAATAACTGAAGTATTTGTTCATATACAGACATTGGCACATGTTCGCCCTGCTTTAATAATTCAACCAGCTTTTCTCCTCTGGTCAGCTGTGCCTTTGTAGCTTCATCAAGCTCGGCTCCAAACTGGGCAAATGATTCCATTTCTCTATACTGAGCCAGGTCCAATCTTAAATCCCCGGCTATCTGTTTCATGGCCTTAATTTGTGCATTTCCACCAACTCTTGATACAGAAATACCTACATCAACTGCAGGTCTAACCCCGGAATAAAAAAGATCCGATTTTAAATAAATTTGTCCATCCGTAATAGAGATAACATTTGTTGGAATATAAGCTGAAACATCTCCAGCTTTTGTTTCAACAATCGGTAATGCAGTTAAACTTCCTCCACCTTCATCATCATTCAGTTTAGCAGCTCTTTCAAGAAGTCTTGAATGAAGATAAAATATATCTCCAGGATAAGCTTCACGACCTGGGGGACGTCTCAATACCAGAGACATTTCTCTGTAAGCAACAGCATGCTTGGATAAATCATCATAAACGATTAAAGCATCTTCTCCATTATCTCTGTAGTATTCTCCTATTGCACAACCGGCATAAGGAGCAATATACTGTAATGGAGTAGGATCACTTGCAGTAGCAGCTACAACTGTTGTGTACTCCATCGCCCCGTATTGTTCAAATGTTTCCACCAGACTTGCTACAGTTGATCTCTTTTGACCAATAGCAACATATATACACTTCACATCATTGTCTTTTTGGTTAATTATTGTATCCACAGCAAGAGCCGTTTTACCTGTCTTTCTATCCCCTATAATTAACTCACGCTGCCCTCTACCAATAGGAATCATTGAATCAATTGCTTTTACCCCTGATTGTAATGGAACTTCAACAGGTTTTCTATAAACAATTCCCGGAGCAATTTTTTCAATATTAGCAGTTTCTGATGCGTTTATCTCACCTTTACCGTCAAGCGGTTCGGCAAGAGGATTAACAACTCTACCAAGAAGTTCGGGTCCTACCTTTGTTTGTAAAATTTTACCGGTAGTTTTTACTTTATCCCCTTCTTTGATCATTCTGGTTTCACCAAAAACAACTATTCCAACACTGTTTTCATTCAAATTCAAAATTAAACCATTTAATCCTGAATCGAACTCAACGAGCTCTGATGCCATAGCATCTTTCAAACCGTATGCGTTAGCAATTCCATCTCCAACTTCTATAACAGTTCCTACTTGCGAAATATCTGTTTCTTTTTCATAGCCCTCAAGCTGTTTTTGTAATATATCTTTAATTTCATCTGACCTTATATTAGCCACAGGTATCACTCACCTCTCAATGTTTTTTTCATTTTACTTAAATACCCGGATATGCTTCCATCGAAAATTTTACCTCTCATTTCAAGCTTAATTCCACCAATTAATTTCTCATCAACCTTAATATTTAATTGTACTTCCTTACTACCGGGATAATATTCCTTTAATTTATCTTTAATTAACTTTTTAGTATCATTATGCAATTCAAAAGCACTGTAGACTTTTACATCTAATATTCCGTTCTCTTCTTTATTTAAAAGATCATACTGTTTTACAATTTCATCAAAAATATTAATTCTTCCCTTTTCAAATAGGAGTTCAAAGAATTTTAAAACCAGTTCATTGGCTTTTTTACCTTTTAATATTTCACTTACAATATTTAGTTTTGTTTTTTTTGCAATTTCCGGATTAATAAATGTTTGATACAATTTTATATTCTCAACAAAAGCATTTTGCATTACTTTTAATAGTTCTAAAACATCATCATTGATATCAGAATCAACTGCTACATTAAATAATGCTGTGGAATATTTAATAGCTACTGGTTCATTTGCCACGTTCCTCACCCAGACCTTCGAGAAAGTCCTTGATTAATTCTTTATGTTCCTTTTTATCAATTTCTTTTTCTAAAATAGTTTTAGCTATTTCAACCGATATATCTGCAGTTTCCCGTCTTAACTGTTCCTTAACTTTTCTTACCTGCATATCAATTTCTTTTTGAGCCTTTTCTTTAATGTTTTCCGACTCTTTTTTGGCCTGTTTTACAATTTCTTTCTTTTCATTTTCAGCTGTAGCAACAATATCATCTTTAATTTCTTCCGCTTTAGTATAAGCTTCTTCAAGTCGTTTTGAATACTGATTTTTTAGTTCTTCAGCCTCTTCTTTTCTTTCATTTGCAGTTTCGATTTTATTTTTTATTTCTTCTCTTCGTTCATCAATAACTTTCAATACGATATTGTAAACATATTTTTTAAGTAATACCAGCAATATAATGAAGCTTAATGCAGATAAAATTGTAGTAGCATTTAAAAGAGTATCATTCATAATTCAACTCCTTTAAGCTTAGGCAACAACAAATATAAGAAGTAGAGCAATAACTAATGAATATATCCCGGTTGATTCAGATACAGCCTGTCCAACAAGCATTGTTCTGGTTAAAAGACCGCTTTCCTCGGGTCTTTTTGATATGCCCTCACAGGCTTTCCCTGCAGCAAAACCCTCTCCAATACCAGGACCAATAGCACCAACACCCATAGCTATTCCTGCTCCAAGAAGAGCAGCACTTCTAACTATTTGATCACCCGAAATTGATATCTCTTTTAACATATCGACAATATTTATCATAATCTATCTCCTTCCTTCCTTTTTTATTTAATAACAAACAACAATAGTAACGAAACTACCAGAGCATAAATACTTGTAGATCCTGAAACGGCCTGGCCGATAAGCATAGTTCTAAAAATCACCGGTTCATTATGAGGACTTCTACCAACACCTTCAACTCCCTTGCTGGCAGCATATCCAATCCCTAATCCGGGTCCCAATGCACCAAATCCCATGCATATCCCAGAACCAAGAAGAGCTGCAATTTTACCTACTGATAGTGCTTCATGCGGGGCTGTAAACAACAGCAAAACGGCTACTACTAAAGCATAAATGCCTCCTGATTCAGAAATTGCCTGTCCAATTAACATGGTTTTCATAACTTTACCCTGCACACCTGGTTGTCTGGCAGCTGCTTCTACAGCTTTACCGCCTGCAAGGCCTTCCCCTATACCAGATCCAATTGCTCCAAATCCCATTGCTATACCAGCACTTAAATATATAACTAATTCAGTTACAACTTCCATATATTCTCCTCAATTTTTCACTATGGAGATATAAGTCATCGAAAGCATAGTAAAAACAAAAGCCTGAATTGCCCCGATGAACAGACCAAAAAAACCATAAAGGGCCGGGCCAAGAAATAATAGAACCCATCCGGTCCACCAGGTTTTTAACAACATAGTGAAACCAACCCATACAATTACAGTACCCCCAAAAACATTTCCAAACAAACGGAATATTAGTGAAATAAATTTTCCAATCTCACCAACTACATTTATTGGAAATAAGAACCATACAGGTTCAAAAAACTCTTTTACAAATCCAAAAAATCCATTATATCTAATTCCCGAATAAATAGTAACAAATAAAACTAAAATACCTATTCCCATAGGAGTATTTAAATCCTTGGTGGGTTCATCCATTAAAGGTACAATTCCAATCCAGTTTGAAACCAAAACAAACAAAAATATTGTTACTATAAACGGTAAATATCTCCTATGATTTTCCCCCAAGGACTCTTTAGCTAATTGATCAAAATAATCAATAAGCATTTCCACTACTGTTTGTCCTCTTGAAGGTATTTTTGTCATATTTCTTGTTAATAGATATAAAGTAATACAAATAACAAAAATTACAATCCATATCATTATCAGTGTATGATGATTAAAAACTATATTTAAATCTCCTATTTGAAAAGATGTTGTATCTATTGAGCCAACCTCATTCATCCTGGTTTCCCCTTTCTTTTTTGCTTATGAAAAGAGCAAAAATAAATGCATAAATCAAGGCAAATATAACACCTGCTATTGTACCATAACCATCTATATTTTCAAATTTAAAAGATAAAAACAAAACGGCACCAATAATAGCATACCTGAAAAAATAAAATGCATATGCATAACTGGGTTTCTTTTCACCTTTTACAATTTTTTCATTCTGCCATGCAAGAAGCTTCCAGTTTATAAGCATAACAATAATTCCTGCTAAAAATCCTAAAGCTATACTTACATCTGTTACTGCATACAAGATAACAGAAATTATAATTCCAACAAATGTTAATATCTTATTTAATAGTACTTTCATTACTGAATATTCCATAACTCATCCTTTCGTGAAAGGTATCACGATAAAAATATACTGTCAACAAAAATTTTATGTAGCAACAATGTCAATACCTGCTTATTTTTTGTCTCTGTCTCTGTCGTTCCTGTCAATTTTTTCCAATTCATCTATATACTTTTTATATATTTTATAAGAATTAAATCCTGCTGAAAAAATACCCAAAAAAATACCTAACACCGTAAATACCCCACCGGTGTGCCATATATTTTTATCAATATAGTTTCCTAAATATATAAATATTACAATGGATACAACGACTACAAATCCAAGCTGTGAAAAGATATAGAAATATCGTAAATAATCATTCAAATCCATATTATTTCATTTTGCAGTTTCCCTGAAGAATCGCTCCATCTTCCACAACTAATGTAGGAGTTTCGACATCTCCTATTATTTTTCCCGTTTTTTGTAGAGTAAGCTCCTTGGTTGTATTTATATTACCGTTAACTTCTCCACCAACAATAACACTATCAGCATTTATATTAGCCTCTAATTTGGCATTTTTTCCAACTACTACAGAACTTGCTGTTATTTCTCCCTTAAAAATACCTTCAACTCTCATACTTCCTTCAATTTTCATATCACCTTCGTAGTTAGAATTCTCGCCAAGTATAGTATTCATATCATAATTATTTTTTGCCATTACTCATTCCCTCCTGATTTTTCAAATATTCTTTTATCACTTAATTCCATGCCATATTTTTCTGGATCTACAGGAATTCTTAATAATTCCATTTGAAAATGTAGATGGGGGCCGGTTGTTTTACCACTTACCCCAACTTCTGCAATTTTATCTCCAATTTCAACTTTATCCCCTATATTTACAAATATTTTATTATTATGAGCATACTTGGTCAAATATCCCCACTTATTATATATATATAAAACTTTTCCCATAGTAGGGTCTTCTTTAATATTTACAACTTTTCCACTGGCTGCAGCGCGTATGGTTCTTCCCATAGGAGCAATAATATCAACTGCCGGGTGAAATTCATTTTTGCTGGTATAAGGAGATTTTCTGGTTCCAAACCTGGATGATATCCATCCACTAACAGGTATAAATTTTGGTGCCGATAAATTCATATAACTATCCCGTGTAACATAGTTATATTCCTTTAACTTTTCTCCTATCCATTTTTTTTCATAACTCTGATAATAATCCTTTTTGTTGTTAACCTCTTTATCAATTTTTACTCCCATTATATTGGATATTTTACCCATCATATTTTCAAGCTGTGAAAGTTCCTTCTTTATTTTTTTAAGTTTTTGTTTGTCCTTTTTTCTTTCTTTAACAAGTGTGTCATATCTTGCCGAGAGCTGTTCATTTTTTTCTTTTTGATAAACATAGGAAGAAAAATTAAATGCAAGCCATACTGAATAAGTAATTACAAGCAGTAAAAAAAGAACCAGCATAAAGAAAGGGATCTTCCCCAATCTAAGCTTTTTCATTTTAGTACTACCTGGCGGAATAATTATAATAGTAAATTTTTTCATAGAAATACCTCTTGACAGATATTATACCAAAAAAGGCCCCCAAATCAAGAACCAATATAAAAATAAATTAAGTTATCTTTGTCGATGTCCGGAGATTCAAAATCATATTTTCTCATTTAAATTCATTAAATTATATTAAAAAAATAATTTCTCGGATATTTATTTTTCAGATAGAATGTCCAGATATTTCAATTTAAGCTTATATTTTTTTGTTAAAAAAAATAGTAAACTTTGTCCCTTTGTTTTTTTTGGATTGAACATCCATTTCAGCATCATGTAACTTTAATATATGCTTCACTATGGATAAACCCAATCCGGTCCCGCCTTTTTTTCTTGAGCGGCTTTTATCAACTACATAAAACCTTTCAAAAATTCTATTTAGATGTTTTTTGGCTATTCCGATACCTGTATCCTCTATTATCACCTGAACTCTATCATCATTCAGCTCTCTTGCAGATATTCTAACAGATCCTTTATTGGTGTACTTAACAGCATTATCCAGCAGATTTATGAACAGCTGTTCGAGTTTAAATTTATCTCCTTCTATAATAAATTCGTCCCCAGGGAGCTTTTTACTAAGTTTCAAGCCCTTATTTTCAGCTTTTTCTTTTACAATCACAAAGGCATTTTCAATTGGATCCTCGAGATTAACTTTTTCCTTTTTTATATTCTGATTAATCTCGAGTTCGGATAATGTTAGCAAATCTTTTACTATTTTTATCATTCTATCAGTATTTTTTTTAATAATTTGTATATAATTTTTGTTAAAATTTTTATTTGAAAGTAATGTTTCGGAGAATCCTTTTATTGAAGTTAACGGAGTTTTCAATTCATGGGAAACATTATAAACAAAATCTTTTTTTATTTTATTTAACATTCTGTATTCTGTAAGATCATGAAGCAATCCTATAATATCCTCGGATTCCCTAACATAAGACAGACTTACCAGGAATATTTTATCATCCATTTCAATTTCTTTTACAAGATTTGTTTTATTTTTCTTAATCTTTTCAAATAATTCGATCATGTCAGGTTCAGAGATTATTTCATAGAATGATTTATCCCCGGAATCATCAATTTTAAAATATTTTTTAAAATTATTATTACTTAACTTTATTTTGCCTTCGTTATTTATAACAAAAAGAAGTTCCTGAATAGATTCTATTATTGCTTCCAGTTTTTTTTGATTTTCCCTAACTTCTGAAAACAATCTATTAATTCTTTCTGTCATATAATTAAAACTATTTGCAAGAACACCGAATTCATCTTTTTTATTCAAATATACTTTAACATCAAAATTTCCTTCTGCCACCTCGCTGGAAGCTTCTGTTAATCTTTTAATGGGATGGGATATCGTTTTTGCAAAAATATAGGCCCCAAGTAATGAAAAAACAATTATTAAAATAGAAATCACAAATATTCTTTCAAATAATTCATTAATTGTAGTTTTTATATCATCCAGGTATAAGCTGGATCGAATAAATGCTTTAACTTCTTCATTTTCATTATAAGTTATAGCAACATAAAGCATTCTTTTATCTTCTGTCTCACTGTATCGAACCGCTTTGCCGGATCCTTTATCCAGTGAATTAACCAGTTCTATTCTGTTTTTGTGATTTTCCATATTTTTGGGATTATTAAATGAATCAGCTATTACTTCACCGTTCTTTTTTACAATTGTAATTCTTACATCTGTTTTATTTCCAAGTTCTTTAATCTTTTTATCAAGAGATTCGGGATTATCAATAAATTCTGAAACAGTTGATTCAAGAAAATAGTTTATTTTTTTCAATGACTCTGTTTTACTATCGATATAATTATTATAAATTGTATTATAGCTGAAATATAAAAAAAATCCTGTAATTACAGCAATAAGAAGAAGAAAAGATATAAATATTTTTAAATAGATAGATTTAATTTTAAACATCTATTTTATATCCCACACCCCTCACATTTTTGATAATATTTTTAGAATCTCCCAGTTTTTTACGGAGGTGTCTAATATGAACATCGACTGTTCTATCTATAACATTTTTCTCATTTCCCCATAAACGATTTAATATCTGTTCTCTGCTAAAAACCCAGCCTTTTCTTTTTGCCAGTATTTTTAGAATTTTAAATTCTGTTGCTGTTAAATCAATTTTCTCATTATCAACTACAACTTCATGTTTTTTGGTATTGATTTTAATTTCATCACTGATTTTAATTATTTCCTTTTCATTTTCAAATACTTTATTGAATCTTTTTAATATATTTTTAACTCTGGCAACAAGTTCTCTTGGTGAAAAAGGTTTTGTCACATAATCATCTGCACCCAGTTCAAGTCCCAGTACCTTGTCCATCTCTTCAGATTTTGCAGTTAGAATAATTACAGGTATGTCCCTGTATTCGGGATTCTCCTTTAAATCCCTGCATACATCCAGGCCGTCTCCATCCGGAAGCATAAGATCAAGGACTATTAAATCCGGTTTCTCAACCGCCAGTTTGTTTTTAAAAGTAAAAATATCGTAAAACTTCTTAGTTCTAAATGAGGATTTTTCCAGATTTACACTTACAAGTTCAGCAATATCTTCCTCATCTTCAACGATATAAATCATTTTAGTATCACTCATCGTTTTTATTGTCCTTTCTGTTGGCATGTTTTACAATGTTTCCACGGCTCATATAAATAGTATCCTCGGCAATATTAGTAGACAGGTCGGCAATTCTCTCGAAACTTTTAGCTATTCTGTAATAATAGAATTCAAACTGGGTTGCATCTTTTCTTTTCTTTAGCTTCTCAACCAGTTTTTTCATAATCTCTTTTTCACCTTCATCCACCTCATCATCAGATTCAATAACCTTTTCAGCTAATTCAATATCCTGGTTCATAAAACTATCTATACTCATTTCAAGCATCTTACGTGTTTTTTCTCCTACATTTTTTACCATGGACATTACATCATCATCTTCATTTCTATTAAGTTTCAGAAAATTATCAGAAATATTAACAGCCAAATCGGCTATTCTTTCCAAATCATTATTGATCTTAATAACAGTAAAAATTGTTCTTAGATGTCTTGCTTCAGGCTGGTATCTGGCTATAAAAGATACTGACTTTTCATCTATCTTTATTTCTGTTTCATTTACCTTTTCTTCATTACATAATATTTGATTATGTAACTTTTCCCTATTATTATATAAAACTCCTTCAAGAGCAAATTTTATCATCTTTTTTGTTATATTAGCCTCATAAAGCAATTTTTCCTTAATTTCATTTAATTTCTTTTCAACAATCATTCTACTTCCTCCTAATATTTATTTTTATTAATTATATAATATATTAAAAAACAACTACCTACAACCAAATTATCAACCAAATTTACCCTCAAGATAATCTTCTGTTCTCTGGTCCTCCGGAACTGTAAATATTTTATCCGTTTTTCCGTATTCAATTAACTCTCCAAGATAAAGAAAAGCTGTATAATCCGAAATTCTTGCAGCCTGTGAAATATTGTGGGTTACCTGCAAAACTGTTACATTATCCTTCAATTCAAGAACAAGTTCCTCAATTTTTTTTGTAGACTTGGGATCCAGTGCAGAAGTAGGCTCATCCAGCAATAAAATTTCCGGATTTGTTGCAAGGGCTCTGGCAATACACAATCTCTGCTGCTGACCGCCTGACAGCTCCATTGCGGATTCATCCAGACGATCCTTAACTTCTTTCCAAAGCCAGGCATCTTTTAAACTTTTTTCAACAATACTATCCACTTTATTTTTATTTCTAATTCCTTTTATCTTCAACCCGTATGCTACATTATCATATATCGATTTGGGAAAAGGATTGGGTTTTTGAAAAACCATTCCCACCTTCATTCTTAAATTGTTTAAATCAATATTTTCTCTATAAATATTTTCATTATCAATCAATATTTTCCCTTTTATTTTTGCTTCAGGAATTAAATCATTCATCCTATTAATTGATCTTAGTAACGTGCTTTTTCCGCATCCCGAAGGGCCTATAATTGCAGTAACTTTATTTTCCGGAATTGAAAATGACACATCTTTTAATATATGACTATCACTAAACCATAAATTAAATTTTTGTATAGTTAATCCTTTTTCTTTTTTTACCATTTTTTCTTCCTCCTAATATTGTATCTCCAAATTATTGCTACTAAACTAACAATTAATACTAGTGCCAGAAGAACCACTGCAGTACCATATGCCATTGGCTCCTGTTTTACAGGATTTGTTCCCTCTGTCATTAAAGCATAAATATGATATGGAAGAGCCATTACTTCATCCATAAATGATGACGGTAATTCCCTTGTATAAAAGGTAGCTGCAGTAAATAATATCGGGGCTGTCTCTCCTGCTACTCTTCCTATACTTACAACTATACCTGTTATAATACTTTGAAAAGCTGTTGGCAAAACAACCTTTAAAATAGTTCTGCTTTTGTTGGCTCCCAGTGCTATAGATGCCTCTCTAAAGGATTGGGGTACTGCTTTTAAAGCTTCTTCGCTTGTTTTGATTATATAGGGTAAAACCATTACAGCCAGAGTTAATGCTCCTGATAAAATACTAACTCCCAGATCAAAAAACACGACAAATACGGTCAACCCAAATAATCCAAAAATAATTGAAGGTACTGCTGATAATGTTCCTATTGCCACTCTAATACTTCTAACAAACCAGTTTTTCCCGGCATATTCTACAAGATAAATTGCTGCAAATAATCCTATTGGAAATGCAATTAGTATGGAAGTTAAAGTTAATGCTAAAGTACCTATAATTGCAGGATAAATCCCCCCTTCTGTCATTCCCTTTTTGGGAACTTCAGTTAAAAAAGAAAGAGATATTACACTTCCGCCTCTTGAAAATATTGTATATAAAAATATAGCTAAAAAAATCAATCCAAATATAGTAGCAAATCTTAATACATTTGTACCTATAAAACTTTTAATATCTCTTTTTGAAATCTTCATTTTTTCTCCTTTATTATATGAGTTATTAAATTTGAAATAAATGTTATAATAAATAGAATAATTCCTATTGCAAAAAGTGAATGAAAATGAAGACTTCCCAGCGTAGCTTCGCCCATTTCTGCAGCAATAGAAGAAGTCATAGGTCTAACCGGGTCAAAAATTGAATCTGGAAAACCGATTGAACCACCGGCAACCATTAAAACAACCATCGTTTCTCCAATTGCCCTGCCAAATCCAAGTATTATACTTGTAATAACCCCCGACTTGGAAGCGGGTAAAACTACCTTTGTTATTGTCTCCCAGTTATTTGCCCCCAGTGCAAGTGAAGCCTCTCGTAATTCATTAGGAACCGAATTAATAGCATCCTCCGATATGCTTGCAATAATCGGAATAACCATAATGGCAAGAATTATACCTGCAGTAAAGGCATTTAGTCCAATAGGAACTCCGAACAGCTCCCTAACAAATGGAGCCAGTACGGTCATTCCAAATAAACCGTATATAACTGATGGTATTCCTGCTAATAATTCTATTACCGGTTTTAAAATTTCTTTGAATTTTTTATTTGCAATTTCTGAAATATAAAGAGCCGCTCCCACCCCGAGGGGAACAGCAAAAACAAGCGCGATAGTAGTAACCAGAAGAGAACTTACAATTAATCCCGCAATGCCGAAAGACGGTTCAATATGAGTGGGATTCCATTCAGTCCCAAATATAAAATCAAAAATACCAATTTCTGAAAAAGCTGGAATTCCCTGTGTAAAAATACTTATTATAATACCAAATAAGAAAATTATCGAAAATAAAGCTGCTATCAGAGTTGTATACTTAAAAATTTTCTCCTTAATATGATTCATCTTTTATCCCTTCTTTCATAAAGAGGGAGATAGATCAATCTATCTCCCTGTAAAACATTTTCTATTTTGATTATTTTACCGGCACATAACCTACTTCTCTAGCTATTTTTTGTCCTTCTTCAGAATATACAAAGTCGATAAATTTCTTAATGTTACCTGTAGGTTCACCATCAGTATACATAAATAGAGGTCTTGCAATTTTATATTCTCCGCTTCCAGCTGCCTTCATAGTTGGTTTAACACCATCAACTGCAAGAGCCTTAACTCTAGTTGAAAGATATGCCATACCGATGTATCCAATCGCATAAGGAGATCTTGCAACTGTAGATGAAACTGCCTTATTTGATCCTAATCTTAGTGCATCTTTACTGTACTTATTACCATCTAAAGCTATTTCTTTGAAAGCTTCAAATGTGCCCGATGAAGAATCTCTGGATACAACAACTATACCTTTGTCCGGACCGCCTACCTGTTTCCAGTTTTTTATTGTTCCCGAAAAAATCTTTTTTACTTCATCTAAAGTAAGCTCATCAACTGGATTATTATTGTTTATTACAACAGCAATTCCGTCTCTGGCAATAATATGTTCCTTTGGATTAACACCTTTATTTTTAGCAATTTCGAGTTCCTTTTTTTTCATAGGTCTTGATGCATCTGCAATATCTGCTCTACCATCTATTAAAGCTGAAATACCTGTCCCGGAACCACCACCTCTTACAGATACCGTAATATCATATTTGTTCATAAATTCCTCAGCCGCTCTTTGGGCTACCGGGAGAACAGTTGTAGATCCTGTAATCTGTACTCTTTCTCTCGAACCAGCATTTACACTAACTGTTGAGATAATTGATAACATCATAACTAAACTCAAAACTAATACTATTTTCATTTTTTTTCTCATAAATTAACCTCCTTCGTTAATTCGATTTTAATTATAAAATCAAATATTTAAGGTTTTATGAATAAAATGTTAAGAATATGTTAAGATTATTATTAAAAATTTACAGGTCAAATTATAATAGATGTAAAGTCAGAGATAAATTCAACATTAATGCTTTGATTAAGATAGATATAAAATTATTATTTAAGAGTTTTTATTTTGGGAAATAATCATAATAATAAAATTATATTAATTAGAAAAGATGAAAATCACAGAAATAATTAAATTAAAACTCAAAAACAAACCGGAGTAGATTAAACATTGATTACCTTATTAGAATTATTTTTCTCTGAAGTTTTACAAACCAAAATTCTTATTTAAAAAGAATTATAAAATTTAGATTTATAGACATTATTCATTGAACAAACTACTGATTTTTATAATTTTTCCAGATTTTTTTAAAAAAAAAAGGGCAGGTTATAAAACCTGCCCCTGAAATACTTTTATATATATCTTCTAATTATTCTTCATTTTCATTTTGCATATCAGCATACATATTGTTTAAAGGCTGGAATTTATTTCTGTATTCAAGATACTTGCCATTATATTCTTCGAGAAAATCACTTTTTTCGTCAACTTTTTTAGCCAGTTCTTCAGCCTGAGGATATAATTTATCTGTAACATCATCAGCTCTATCTTTAGTTTTCTCAGCTTTTTGCAAAAATTCTTTTGCCATTCCTTTTAATCTATCTGATTTAACATAATTTTTAATTTCTTCAAGTTCTTTCATATAATCTTCAGCATCAATGGCAATTTTTCCAATGCTTCTAACAGTTTCTTTTGAGTTTTCCTTAACCTTTTCAACCTTTTTTATTGATACTCTTAAATTATTAAGTGTATTCCTAATTTTGTTATAAAGCTTTTTATTTACATCATCAACACTTTCAGCATTTTCCAGGTTTTCTTCCAGATTTGTAAAAAGATCATCTTCTGCAAGAATTTTTTCATATTCTTTAGCATTAGCAATAAACTTTTCAATATCTTCCCCTCTGGATTGAATTAGTTTAAATTTCTTAATTTTATTTTTTATATCTTTATTTAAACCCTCTATTTGACCTAGAATTTCAACTAACTTTTTTTCGGGATCGATATTTTTAATCTCTTCCTCATCCATTATAAATTTATGAGGAGCTCTGTCTTTTGAAAATGCCACTATCTCATAAGCCTGTCTTCCTTTAGCTGGTTCATATTTTGTACCCGGTACCCCTTTTGCAAAATAATTTTTTAATTTATCTGGATTAACCTCAAGAATTTTCCATATCTCTTCTTCTTTCAAATCTTCAAATATTGAATAAATTGCTTCAATACCTTCTCCTTTTTCACCAGGCATTTCACCATCCATCCTTGTATAATACATATCAATTCCTGCACTTAAAGCAGAAAGAGCTTTTTCTGTATTTGTAATAGCTTTTAAATCTTTATCTATTTGTCGAGATGGTAAAATAAAAGAAATAATAACCGCCGCCAGTAAAATAACTATAATAATATCCAATAGTATATAACTTTTTCCCTGTTTATTCATAAAACACCTCCAAATCTGTTAAAACTATATTAGCAATATCTGACAAAAAGTCAATAAGAAAATTAAGACAATCATTTATTATTAACCTACTGCAGATGCCATTGTTAGGATAGGCATAAACATACCTATTACAATGGTACCTAAGATTCCCCCTATAAAAACAATTAAAATAGGTTCTAAAGAAGAAGTAAACGCTTCAAGAGCATTATCAACCTCTTTTTCATAGAAATCGGCAATCTTGGTCAGCATCTCTTCCAGCGCCCCGGATTTTTCCCCAGCTCCAATCATATGTATCACCATTGGGGGGAAAACCCCTGATTCAGCTAAAGGTTTTGATATTTCCGACCCACCGGAAATGCTCTGTCTTGCATCAAGTATTGCTTTTTCAATAACAACATTTCCCGCCACCTTAGCCGTGATTTCTAAGGCTCTCAATATTTCTACACCACTTTCTATAAGAGTCCCAAATGTCCTTGTAAATCTGGCAACGGCTCCTTTTCGGGCTAAATTACCTATAATTGGTAATTTCAGCTGAAGGCTGTCAATAATCCATCTGCCTTTTTCGGTTTTACTAAGCACTATAAAAACAACAATAAATCCTATAACTGCTCCAATAATAAGCAAAAAATTCTTCTGGGCAAACTGACTTGTATCAATAAGTATCTGTGTTAATCCGGGAAGCTCGGAATCAAAAGAAGAAAACATCTCCTGAAATTTTGGAATAACAAAATAAAGCAAACCAAATGTAACTGTAAAAGCAATAATTAAAATAATAACCGGATATATCATTGCAGACTTAATTTTGCTTTTTGTTTCTTCATTTTTTTCCATATATGTTGAAAGTCTATTCAATACATTTGTAAGTAGTCCCCCTTCTTCTCCTGCTTCAACCAGAGAAGTATATAGAGTTTTAAAAACTTTTGGGTGCTGGGCCAGACTCTCATTCAGCGGTTTACCTCCTTCAACATCTATTTTTACCTCTTTTACTATATTTGCAAGATGCTGATTTTCCACCTGGGTCGATAATATATCCAAACATTCATCTAGTGGAATACCCGCCTCAAGCATGGTAGAAAACTGTCTTGTGAAAATAACAATATCTTTTGTTTTTACACCAGAACCTAAAGTAAAATTCAGTTCTTTGGGTTTCTTGAAAAGAGTCTCTATTTCAATATTTTTACTATTTAGTAAATCTCTTGCAACTTCTTCATTTTCTGCTTCAATTTCGCCTTCTGTTTTTTGATTATTTATTCGACCCGAATATTTATAAATAGGCATTATTTACCTCCCTGTTTATCTTATATTCCAGCTTTGTTTATTTTCTTTATTAACCCATCAGGATTTGGTGACCTTTTAAGTGCATTTTCATAACTAATCTTATTGTTCTCATATAAATCAAATAACATATTATTTAATGTTGTCATTCCGTATTTTTGTCCGGTTTGCATATGTGATTGAATTTGTTGAAGTTTATCCTCCCTAATAAGATTTCGTATTGCTGGGGTGGCTACCAGAATTTCATAAGCTAAAACCCTTCCGCCCCTCGTAGAGGGTATCAATTGCTGGGAAACTATTCCCTCTATAACAAAGGACAGTTGACTTCTTACCTGTTGTTTTTCATCACCAGGAAACATATCAATTATTCTTGAAATAGTTTGAGCAGCCGAATTAGTATGCAAACTTGCAAGGCATAAATGACCTGTCTCTGCTATTTTAAGGGCTGTTTCCATGGATTCCAAATCTCTGAGCTCACCAATAAGAATAAAATCCGGGTCCTGTCGTAAGACGTGTTTTAGAGCTACTGCAAACTCACTTGTATCTGAACCGACCTCTCTTTGATTAACAATACAATTTTTATGTCTATGAATAAATTCTATAGGCTCTTCAATGGTAATAATATGCCCATGCCTATTTTCATTTATGTAATCAATCATTGAAGCAAGTGTGGTGGTTTTTCCGGATCCGGTTGGCCCGGTAACTAAAATTAACCCGTTTGGTTTTTTACACATGTCTTTTAAAACCGACGGTAATCCCAAATCACTAAATGATTGTATTTCATAGGGAATTGCTCTCACAGCCATTCCAAGAGTACCCCTTTGCTTGTATACGTTTCCCCTGAATCTTGAAACACCTTTCACACTGAATGAAAAATCTAATTCATTGGTATCTTCAAATTCTTTCTTCTGTGCTTCTGTTAAAATACTGTATATTAATGCATGAGCAGTTTTGGGTGTCAATACGGGCATATTTGGTACTTCCTCAATTTCCCCATGTACTCTAACAACTGGTCTTTTCCCGACCGTAATATGAAGGTCAGAAGCATCTTTCTTTTTCATATAATGGAATAATTCTGTTATATTAATTTTCTTTTTCTTTGCCTGTTCATTTTTAAACTTTCCACCTTTATTAATTTTCAAATTTAAACTGTCATCTTCAGAATTAAAACTATTATTTTCCATATTTACACCCCAATTTAATTATATTAATCCTCAAATGTTTTTTCAATTACTTCCTCATAACTTGTTGATCCATTTTTAAATTTTTCTACAGCACTTTCTCTTAAGGTTCTCATTCCTTCTTCTCTGGCAACTTCTTTAATATCCAAAGAAGAACCCCTATTTAATATTATTTTTCTAATTTTATCAGTTATATAAAGAACTTCAAAAACTCCAGCTCTACCTTTATAACCTGTATTGTTACAGTTTTCGCACCCTTTCGGCCTAAAAAATGTGTGCTGATCGGATTCTGATGGATCTATCCCAATAGTCTTTAATTCTGCTTCTGTAGGATTATACTGTTCCTTGCAATTCCCGCACAATGTTCTTATTAACCTCTGGGCCATAATCAAAACTACAGAGGATGCAATTAAGAAAGGCTCCACTCCCATATTAACCAGTCTATTAACCGAAGATGGGGCATCATTTGTATGCAGTGTTGATAAAACCAAATGACCTGTTAATGCTGCTTTAATACCTATTTCAGCAGTTTCATAATCTCTCATCTCCCCAACAAGTATAATATCTGGATCCTGTCTAAGAAAAGACCTTAGAGAAGCTGCAAAAGTTAAGCCAATTTCTGATTTAACATTTACCTGATTGATTCCCTGAAGATTAAACTCCACGGGATCTTCTGCAGTCATAATATTCACACTTTCATCATTAAGCTGATGTAAAGCTGAATAAAGTGTGGTGGTTTTCCCCGACCCGGTAGGTCCTGTTACCAGAATAATTCCATAAGGAGCCTGAATTGCTTTTCTAAATTTTCTTAATTCATTCTCTGCAAAGCCCAAATCAGCCATATCAAGCATTAAATTATCTTTATCCAAAATCCGCATAACAATTTTTTCACCAAAAACAGTAGGCAGAATAGATACACGTAAATCAACATACTTGTTTCTGCTAACTTTCATTTTCACCCTACCGTCCTGAGGGATCCTTTTTTCTGCAATATCGAGCTTTGCCAGAATCTTTATTCTTGAAGATATTGCATATTGCAATTTTTTAGGAGGTTCCAGTACAGTTTGTAACATACCATCAATTCTGTATCTTACCCTTAGAGATTTTTCATAAGGTTCTATGTGAACATCGCTGGCATTTTGAACAACAGCTTTTACAATTATCTTTCTAACAAGCTTTACTATAGGTTCATCTTCAACCTGATTCATCAATTCCTGCTGGTTGATGTTTTCTTCTTCCTCTTCATCCACAACTTCAAATTCTGTCAGGTCCACATCAGTAAAAGAAGCCGACATCTCATCAATATCATTTGTTTCCTCTTCTAAGGACCCGTAATATTTGTTAATAGCTTTTTTGATCGATGCTTCAGCAGAAACAACAGGTTCAATATTGTAACCTGTATGAAACTTAATATCATCTATGGCCATCACATTTGTTGGATCAACCATGGCAACTGTGATAGTATGTCCCATTCTATGAAGAGGAATAACATTATACTTTCTTGCAATTTCTTCGGGGATTTCCCTTAGGATATTTTCATCAATTTCAAAATTAGTTAAATCAACTGAAGCAACATCCATCTGTTTTCCCAGCATGTTTGTTAAAACCGATTCAGAAACATATCCCATTCTTACAAGAATTGTACCCAGATGTTCATTAGTAGATTTTTGTTCTTTCAGTGCTTTTTTAAGCTGTTTCTCAGTTATTATTCCTTCTTCAATTAATATTTCACCAATCTTCATAAAATATTCCTCCAAAATATAACAAATAGGGAGAGAATCCTCTCCCTATTTTATATATTTTATACTAGATCTGCTCCTTTATCAAGAGCCTTTTGATTAATTCCGATTAAATCATGTCTTCTTTTTGATAAAACATCCTTAAGTGAATTTTTAAGGGTTTCTATCTTTACAATTCCTGTCTTTTTGGTAAGTGCACCTAACATTACCATATTAGCAATTCTTTTATTACCCAGTTCTATTGCAATATCATTCGCTTTAATTCTTATTACTTCCAAATCATCTCTTTCTACTTCTCTTTCTACAATAGAATCATTTATTAGAAGCAGTCCATTTTTAACCATTCTGGGTTCAAATTTATCAAGTGAAGGTCTATTCATTATTATGGCCATATCAGGATTGTCAACAATTGGTGCAGCTATTATTTCATCAGATACGACTACACTACAATTTGCTGTTCCACCTCTTTGCTCAACTCCATAAGAAGGAATCCAAGAAGTTTCTTTACCTTCCTTCATTGCTGCATAAGTAAGCATACTGCCCATTACCATAATACCCTGGCCACCAAAGCCTGCCATTATAATTCTATGTTCCATAATTCCTCCTCAAATTAATTTATTCTTCATCAATATCTTTTTTTACACCCAATGGATAATAAGGTACCATATTTTCTTTCAACCATTCCTGAGCATCAAGTGGAGACATACCCCAGTTTGTAGGGCAAATTGAAAGCACTTCAACCATTGAGAAACCCTTTCCATCAATTTGATTTTGGAAAGCTTTCTTAATCATTTTCTTGGTTTTATTCACATTAGCTGGGTCATAAACTGCTCCACGTGCGATATAAGCAGCTCCCGGAGTTTTGGTTAATATTTCAGAAACTCTCATTGGATATCCATGTATATCAATTCTTCTTCCCATAGGAGAAGTAGCTGTTTTTTGACCTTCCAATGTTGTAGGAGCCATCTGTCCACCGGTCATTCCATAAATAGCATTGTTTACAAAAACTGTAGTAATATTATACCCGCGATTAGCAAGATGTAATATTTCTGCTGCACCTATTGAAGCCAGGTCTCCATCACCCTGATAGGTAAAAACAACTTTATCCGGTTGTGGCAATTTTATACCTGTAGCCATAGCCGGAGCTCTACCATGTGCAGCTTCAGCAAAATCAACATCTATATAATCATATGCAAGTACAGAGCACCCTACAGGAGCAACTCCTATTGCTTTGTCTGCAATATCCAGCTCATCTATAACTTCAGCAACTAATCTATGAATAATCCCATGATGACAGCCTGGACAATAAATAGTCTTATTTTCTGTCATTGATTCCGGTTTTTTAAAAATACATTCCATCTATCAACACCTCTTTCCTATAAAATTTCATTTACTTTATCAACTATTTCGCGTTTAGTAGGTACCCATCCACCGGCTTTACCTAAGAAGTCCACTTCAGTTTGACCTTCAACAGCAATTTTCACATCATCAATCATCTGTCCTAAACTCATTTCGACAACCAGGACTTTCTTAGCACTTTTTGCTCTTTTTCTTATAATATCATATGGATAGGGCCATAATGTTTGAGGTCTGATTAGTCCTACTTTTTTATTCTCTTCTCTTAGCTGCCTTACAGCTCCGATACATGCTCTTGAAGCTGAACCGTAAGAAACTATTACAATTTCTGCATCCTCTGTTTCCATTTCTTCGTACTTAACTTCATTTTTTTCAATTTTGTTATATACTTTTTTTAGTTTTTCATTATGTTCCATCAAACCTGTACCGCCTAAACTTAATGAATGAACTACATTTTGATCTCTTCCTTTTTTTCCGGTTAAAGCCCATTCTTTTTTGGGTAGAGAATCGATATCAACTGGATCTCTAAATTCAACCGGTTCCATCATCTGTCCCAACATTCCATCCGCAACAATAATAGCAGGTACCCTATATTTATCAGCTAATTCAAATGCATCCATAACAAAATCTGCCATTTCCTGAACGGAATTAGGTGCCAAACTTATCAGACGGTAATCTCCATTTCCTCCACCTCTTGTGGATTGATAGTAATCACCCTGAGCAGGAGCAATGTTGCCGAGTCCGGGTCCACCACGCTGTACATTAATAATTACTGCGGGTACTCTTGCACCTGCGATATAGGATATTCCTTCCTGTTTAAGACTCACTCCTGGAGATGAGGAAGATGTCATGGTTCTTCTACCTGCAGCACCTGCTCCATAAACCATATTTATTGCCGCAATTTCACTTTCAGCCTGAACAAAAACTCTATCTTCTTCCACCATTTTCTTGGACATATAAGCTGTTAATTCACTTTGGGGAGTAATTGGATAACCAAAATATCCTTCACAGCCAGCTCTAATAGCGGCTTCTCCCATTGCTTCATTACCTTTCATCAGAATTCTTTTTCCCATAGTTTACCTCCTACTCTTCTCTATAAACTTCAATAGCTACATCTGGACAGACCTTTGCACAACTCATACATGCAATACATTTGTCCGGATTAACAGGAGTAGAATAATGATATCCCATGCTGTTATAATCATCAGACATAGCCAAAACATCTGTAGGACATGCCTCTACACATAATTCACATCCCTTACATTTTTCTTTATCAATTTTTACTTTACCCTTTGCCATTTATTGCACCTCCTATTTCCAATGGCTAAACAGCCCATGGAGTTTTATAAAACAGTTCCAACTCCAAAATTTCCACATCATATCTATCAATCATTTCTTCTCTAAATCCTTTATTATCCAGAAAATACGGAATACTAACTATATCAAATGACAGGTCCAATTCTTCTGCAGTTTTACTAACTATTTTTGCTCCTTCTTCTATCATTTCATAATCGGTATCTTCCTTCATATGAGTATTCGAAATAAGCGAAGAAACCTTAAGTTTGCTGACATTTTCAATCATCTTAATCATCTTTTTAATTCCCCTCATCGTTTCAGTAAAAGGCCGATTAATATTTACAACAACATAAAGTTCATTGTCCTCTTTCTCAACTTTATTTTTTATGCTGCCCAGAGGGGTTGTTCCAAGATCATCCCCACCCAGATCCAGAACCACTTTGTAGTTTTTTTGATCCAGTATCCCTGAAAGCTGTGCAGTTATTACAGGCAGATCCACATTATCAATATTTTCCGGTGGGGCTATTACATTTATATCATTATCCTTTAATAGTTTCCTTTTATCCCTTACTCTAAAATACGGATTTACTATATCCATATCAGCAATTGCTACTTTATCATTTTTCTCTTTTAATTTTAATGCATAATTAGTTGCTACTTCGGTCTTTCCACTCCCATAATATCCACTAAAAATAAAAATCCTTTTCTCCATCTTTCCTCCCAGCTACTATATAATCTAAAAGGTTTTATTTATCTTGTCAACAAAATTAAGACTCATTCAAAACCCTTACAATTTTAATATAAACTATCTTCTATTATGCTTTTTCCCCTGATAATAATTTTTTTTAATCATTGACTTTTTTATATCATTTATAATATAATTTTTGGACATGTTCCATTTTGGGCCTACAAATCTGTCAGAATAATCCTCACCCATAATTCTATGAACTACCACTTCTTTATCTAAATACTGCAGACTCTCCATTAATACTTTTTTATATGTTTCATAATCTATTGGTGTATAATTACCTTTTTTATACATTTTATAAAGTGGAGTATCTTTTAATATATAAAGATGATGGAATTTTACTCCCTTTATTGGCAGCTTTGATATCTTCTTTACAGTATTAATCATATCTTCACTTTTTTCTCCAGGCAATCCCAGTATCAAATGAACAGTAATCTTTATATCAGTACCTTCTGTTAGTTGGAGAGCTTTGAGAAAATCTTCATATGTGTGATTTCGATTAATCAGCTTTAAAGTTTTATTATTTGCTGATTGAAGTCCATATTCTATCCATGTATCATACTTATCGGTATAGGAGTTTATAACTTCAACTTTTTCCTTATCCATATAATCGGGACGGGTGCCAACAATAAAACCTAAAAAATCCCTGTAAGAAAGAGCACTATCATAGATTTTTTTCAACTTCTCCGGATCTGCATCAGTATTCGTTCCTTTTTGAAAATAAAGATAAAAATCTTTAGCCTTATACCTTGATTTTAAATATGGTATTAACTTATCTATTTGCTTTTTTATGCTCTCATCAGAAGGTTTTCTGTAGTGTTCTTCACAGTAAATACAATTTTCTCTGCATCCAAAAGATGCATCAATAGATACTCTAAAGGCTTTCGTGTTAAAATTTTTTCGAATATACTGTGCAAAAGTATAATAAGGACTTTGTTTATTCATAAATTTATAGTAGCAAATATAATATAATATGTAAAACATTTATTTTTTTATGCATTTTAGCGATTTTGTTAATTAATAGTTATTATTAGCTCTATACTATTACTTAATATTTTTTATAAACATTTTTTTGTATTATTATTTCTTCCTTATCTCTATTTATATATAAAACTCTTTTTTATAAAATCCAATCACTTTTTTTGTTTCGGGATAAGAAATAGTTGACTTTTTAATAATTTTAGATAATATCTAGGCGGTGATAATATGACATATTTAATAGGAGAGATTTTTGCTATATTAACAGCAGCCTGCTGGGCTCAAAATGCTGTTTTCTTTTCCATGGCAGGTAAAAGAGTAAGCTCAAGAACCACTACTCATATTAGGCTGTGGATTGCTTTACCATTAATAATGATAACACATTATTTTTTTGCAGGTTCTTTTTTCCCGCTTCATGCACATATTAATGGTTATATATATCTTTCAATTTCGGGAATAATAGGTTTCTTTATAGCTGATCTGCTCATTTTTGAATCTTTTGTAAAAATAGGTCCAAGAGATACCATGCTTATAATGACACTTTCTCCGATTTTCGGTTCAATATTTTCCTGGTTAATTTTGTCCGAAACACTGAAACTAATTCATATTCTTGGAATAATAATTACCATAACCGGAATAGCATGGGTTATATCGGAAGAAGCCGAAGACAAATCGGCTAAAAACAAAAAAGCAAAAATTATTGGAACTGCAGTGGCACTTGGAGGAGCAGTAGGCCAGGCCGTGGGACTTGTTTTTTCAAAGATGGGAATGAATTACGATTTACATCCAATATCAGCAAATACTATCCGAATTGCCGCCGGATTTGTCGGGCTGGTTTTATATGCATACTTTAAAAATGAATTTAGAAATGACTTCTCAAAAATGAAAGACCGAAAAGCCCTAGGATTAATTGCAATTGCATCATTTATTGGACCGGTACTCGGTGTAATTTTTTCTCTCTATGCAGTAAGAATAGCTCCCGTTGGAATAGTTTCCACATTAATGCAAACATCTCCAATTTTATTACTACCGGTTGATCACTTTTACTACAGAAAAAAAGTTACATTTAGAGCTATTATGGGAACTCTTATCGCTATTGCCGGGGCTTCCTTATTCTTTTTATTTTAACAGGTACCGTGTACAAGCAGTCCCACATTTCTCTGTTGCCTGTACAATTTATTATAACAATTGCAGGCATCAGGGGTTTTCTTTATAATTACTTCTGAAACTCCATTTTCAACCAGATAGTTTTTTACACTTTTTGGAACCTTTAATGTTCCATCGAAACCTGTACCTATTACAAGAACATCAATTTTTTCCTTCAGCACACTGTTTACCATATCTTTTGTTACAATATGTCCTCTTCGTTCTTTCCAGCTTTCAACATTTCTTCCCACAATTTTGAGATCTTTTCCCTGGCCCTTTCTGAGCCCGTAATTTTTGGAATGTTCTACCCCATCAACAACAAATTTACCCCAATCAAATTTTTCAATTGGAAATTCCTTCATTTCATTCCTCCCATAAAAAGCTATAAACTTTTCAAAATCACCCCTAACTCTTCTTTATAAAATAAATTATTTTTACAAGAAATCAAGAGTTTTTTTAATAATATGAACTATCTAAAAAATATACTTAACAATCTTTTGATATTTAAAATTTGCCAAATTTTTTGAATAATTTTGAATAAAAGGAAATTTTAGCAAATTTTTATAATTTATCTGATAGAAATCATTTCCTGTTTATTTAGATTTTTTATAATCCGGAACAAAAGAATAAAGTCTTTTAATATCATCTTTCCATCTGGAACTATTTTTGGTTTCCATTATCAGGGGAATATCATTCAATCGCTCATCTTTCATTAACATCTCAAATACATCCCATCCGAATATGCCTTGCCCAACATTTGCATGTCTATCCTTTCTGCTATTTAAACCTACTTTAGAATCATTTAAATGAACACCTTTCAGATATTTCAAGCCAATTACTTTATCAAAATTTTCCATGGTGCCGTTATAAGATTTTCTCGTTCTAATGTCATATCCAGCTCCAAAAATGTGTGCAGTATCTATGCATACCCCCATTCTATTTTTATCCTGAGAATTCTTTATAATGCTTGCAAGATGTTCGAACTTATATCCGAGATCATTCCCCTGTCCCGCTGTTGTCTCTAAAACCAGAACAACATCCTCTGTAACTTCAAGAGTTTTATTCACTGCATCGGATATCAGTTCCAGTCCTTTTTCATCCGATATTTTTCCAAGGGTGCTCCCAGGATGAAAATTAAAATATTTTAGTCCCAGCTTTTCCACTCTTTTAGCTCCATCGATAAAGGCATTGAGAGATTTATTGTATTTTTCAGAAACCGGATTAGCCAAATTTATAAGATAGGTATCATGTACAAGAACATGTTGGCTGGATATTCCCGCCTTATTTAAATTCCTGTGAAATTTTTTGATATCTTCCCGTTTAATTTCTTTTGCATTCCACCTTAGCTGATTTTTTGTAAACATGCCAAAGGCCCTGGCATTGATTTTTTGAGCATTGAGGGGAGCATTATATACCCCACCGGATATGCTTACATGAGCACCTATATATTTCATTATTTTTTACTTTCCTTTTCTTCATCTTCAACCTTTTTTTCCAGTGTTTTTACTTTTTTGGAAATTTCATTAACCTTCCATTCAAGCGAAGAAAGTATCCAGAGTTTAAAATGATTTACCCTGCCCTGCTTATAGATCAGATAGATAATTTTTACAGATATTGCAGCAATTGCAATATCACTCAAAATAAAATGTATCCTCTCATTTACAACTATAAAAGATGCGACCAGAAGACCTATAACTATAATTGAAAAAATAATATTAAAGGCCCTGCTGTTAAAGCTGGGCATCCCCCCTATATTCCCGACAATAGATCTTACTCTTTCTTTTTCTTTCTTAAAATGCTCTATTTCTTCTATCAAATCCTCGACTTCCTTTTCATTCATATCTTCTTCTTCAATTAATCTCTGGGCTTCTTCTTTATCTATATTTTTATCCATGACAGGTCCTCCTCAATAAATTTTATTGTCTCAGCTACCACTTTATCTCTATCATAATCCAGAGGAATCATGTGTCCGGAATCATCCACTGAAACAAACCGACCAAATGTTGACCCAATATTTTTTCTTAAAAATTCTTGATTTTCATTATAGGCAGCCACCCTATCCCCGGTGGATTGAATTACAAGAAAAGGAGTTTTATTATTTTT
The DNA here is from genome assembly GCA_008086245.1 of Candidatus Mcinerneyibacterium aminivorans. Taxonomy (GTDB): domain Bacteria; phylum Macinerneyibacteriota; class Macinerneyibacteria; order Macinerneyibacteriales; family Macinerneyibacteriaceae; genus Macinerneyibacterium; species Macinerneyibacterium aminivorans. Next base: position 11,682 of record VSIX01000003.1, on the reverse strand, counting down.
GTAACTCTTTCTTCCCTCTTTACGGAGTTTGTTGAATTCAATCACCGATTCAAGCGGTTCCTTTTCAAATTTGACCGGGTATTTCTTCCTCATTTCTTCATCGTATAAATTTTTATTTAACTTGTTTCCTTCAACTTCCTTATAATGATATTTTTTGAATAATTTTAATCCCGGTGCTAAAAATAGTAAAATCTCCTTTTTTAGCGGAAAAGCAAAAGGGGGAGCTATAAGTATCATTTTTTCTACTTCTTTATATCTATTTGCCACAATAGTTGCTATCAGGGTACCCATTGAAAAACCGATCATATAAATATTTTCATAATTATCCTTTTTCTTTTCTACTATACTATCTATTTTTTCAATCCATCTTTTATGGTTACTTTGTTTTAAATCCTCCAATTTATCAGTATGTCCGGGAAGCTGGGGAACTAAAATATCATATGATAGAGCTTCATTTAATTTTTCAGCTAAATATTCAAGGTTTCCAGGATACCCGGAAAAACCATGTACCATCAGTATTAGATTTTTAGAGTTGTTTCTGTAATTAATCTCCATGTTTGTTTTCTCCTCTATCCTTTTCTATATTTTCTATTTCTTCTTTTTTTAATTTAAGAGGATATTTACCGTCAAAACATGCAGAACATGTTTTATATTCTGTAATATTTTTTAAATCATCAGTATCAAGATAGGTCAATGTGTCTGCATCTGTATATTCCGCCATTTTGTTTTCTAATTCCTTTAATCCTTTTTTATAATATTTCTGAAATTTTCTTGCTATCAATTCATTTTTTCTGGAAATATCAATCCCGTAATAACATGGATAATTGACCGGAGGAGAAAATATGCCTATATGAAGTTCTTTGGGACTAGCATTCTTTACCAGCTTAACAATATATTTTGTTGTAGTACCTCTAACGATACTATCATCAACAATCAATACTTTTTTGTTTTTAAATTCATCTTCAATAATATTATGCTTTAGTCTCATTTCAAACTCACGGTCTTCCTGAGATTTCATAATAAAAGTTCTTGCGCTGTATCTATTCTTGATAAATCCCTCTCTTGCTGGAATTTCTAATTCATCTGCAATAGCTGTTGCAGCAGGTCTTGCAGTATCCGGCACTGGAATAACCACATCTATATCTATTCCTTTTTTTCTTAACTTTTTCGCAAGTTTTTTACCCAACTCAAGCCTAATATTATACGGGGTGTAATTGGATATTTTCGAATCCGGTCTCGCAAAATATATATATTCAAAAATACAGGGAGTATGTTCTTTCTTATCAATTTCATAAAATTTGGGAGGTTTGTTTTTCTTAAAAACCATCAGTTCCCCGTTGGGGATATCTCCTTTAAGTTCATATCCCAGTATTTCCAGCCCCACTGATTCGGAAGAAACCATGTAGTTACCATCTTTTTTACCCCACACGCCCGGTCTAATACCGTAAGGATCCCGGCAGGCAAACATTGCTTCTTCCCCATCAAGATAAATATTTCCCACTATTGTAAAAGCTCCTCTTACTCTTTTATATGTTTTCTTTAAAGCTAGAATTAAATCATTTGTTTTAAAATTTTTCTTTTTTATTTTTAATAATTCTTCAGATAATATATATAGTACAGGCTCTATATCACAGTTAGAAGTTAAATAGAGTGATTTTTCCAGCAGCTTTTTCCTTAGTTTATGATAATTAATGATATTTCCATTATGGGCCATGAATATACCCGGCTGATTTGCAAAAAAAGGCTGGGCATTAACTTTTCCAGCACTCCCCATAGTGGGATATCTTACATGCCCTATTCCCATATTTCCCTTGAATTCTTTTAATTTTTTCTCTGTAAAAACATCCTTCACCATTCCATCATCTTTTTCCAGATAAAACTTTTTCTTTTTTTTCGTTGCAATACCACATGAATCCTGTCCCCTGTGTTGGATCGTCTGCAAAGCTATAGAAAGATCGTACTGAACATTATTTTCACCTATAATTCCAACTATTCCACACATTTTTTTCTCCTTTTATTATTTTTCTATCCCTACTTATTTATACCATATTATAAAATAGCATTCAAGAAGTGAAATTTATAATGGATAATATTTATGCATCCGCATATACACAGATTGTATAATTATTACACACTTAAAGGGGGTTTTATATACATTCCAAATTATTAAAATTATTTATATAATTTTTTATAGCTGTAATTTGAAATATTTCAACAGGTTACAGATATTCTTATTTATTTTATTCAGTTTGGCACAATCATTGCTTTATTAATAAGTGAAAAGTAAATGGAAATTAGGATAAAAAAATCAAGGAGGTGTTAATTATGAAAAGATTTTTAAAAAGAAAGAATGAAGAGGATAAAAGCTTGAGCCGTAGAGACGATTTCTTTGGCAGTTTCTTTGATGAAATGGAAAAATTGTTTGAAGACTTTTGGGGAGACAGTTTAATCGATACTCCATCTACCGGAACAAGAAGATTTTCAGTCGACATCAGTGAAAAAGATGATAGTTTTATCGTGGAAGCGGAGCTTCCAGGAATTAATGAAGATGATCTGGAAGTTAAACTTGAAAGGGATATTCTAACAATTTCCGCTGAAAAAGAGGAAGAAAATGAAGAAGAAGATAAAAACTACTACAGAAGAGAAATAAGAAGCGGCAGATTTGAAAGAAGATTTAGATTACCTGATAATATTGACAAGGAAAACATAAAAGCGGATTTAAAAGATGGTATTCTCAAAATTGATCTTCCCAAAACAGAGGAAAGCAAGGAAGTTAAAAAGATAGACATAAATAAAGGATGAGGATGAACACCTCATCCTTTATTGCTTTATCTATTCATTTTCATATTTCAAATCAGGATTTCTCATAGCTTTAGCTTCATTTAGTCTTTTAACTGGAGTAGTATGAGGAGCTTTTTTAACCGTTTCCGGATTATTTTTAGCCTCAGAAGCAATTTTTTTCATTATCCTGATAAAATTATCAAGCGACTGTTTGCTCTCGGTTTCAGTCGGTTCAATCATCAATGCCTCATCAACTATTTGAGGAAAATAAACAGTAGGTGGATGAACTCCAAAATCAAGCATCCTTTTAGCAATATCAAGAGTTTTAACACTATTTTCTGCTTTCTGATTTTTTCCGGATAATACAAATTCATGCTTGCACAACCTATTAAATTTTAGATAGTAATCTTTTTTCAGGTTATCCTTCAGGTAATTAGCATTTAAACACGCCATTTCAGATACTTTTTTCAGCCCTTTTAACCCTAAAAGTTTTGTATAAGCATATGCTTTCACAACAACACCGACATTACCAAAAAACCCGTGTATTTTCCCTATAGTATTTTCTAAAGAATAATCCAGTTTATATTTATTCCCGTTATCATCTTTTTTTACAACCGGCACCGGTAAATATTGAGTTAAAAAATCCTTCACTCCAATTGGACCTGAACCCGGGCCTCCCCCACCGTGTGGAGCAGAAAAAGTTTTATGCAAATTTAAATGAACTATATCAAATCCCATATCTCCGGGTCTTGATATACCCATTGTTGCATTTAAATTAGCCCCATCATAATACAGCAGGCCACCTTCATCATGAACTATTTTCGCTATTTCTAAAATATCTTCTTCAAATATTCCGAGGGTATTTGGATTTGTCAAATATAATCCGGCAACGGTTTCATCCATGGCATCTCTTAAAGCATCCAGATCAACACAGCCTTTATCATTTGATTTTATGGTTATAACTTCAAAACCTCCCATGGAAGCTGTTGCAGGATTGGTCCCGTGTGCTGAATCAGGAACTATTATTTTATCGCGGTCCTCTCCCTTGTTGTCAAAATATTTTCTGAATATTTTTATACCTGTTAGCTCTCCATGTGCCCCAGCAGCAGGCTGGAATGTAAATTTGTCCATTCCCGTTAATATTTTCAAATCTTTTTCAAAATCAAACAGCATTTCCAGTAATCCCTGAATATCTTCATCTGCACTGTATGGATGAATATCGCTAAAACCATCCAATCTTGCAATATCTTCATTAATCTTTGGATTATATTTCATGGTACATGAACCTAAAGGATACATTCCCTTATCAACATGGAAATTTAAAGTTGACAGTTCAACATAATGCCTCATAAGGTCCTGCTCGGAAACCTCCGGAAGATTAACAGGTTCTTCATCTATAAAATCTTTTATTTTATCATCATAATCAACATCAACATCACAATCAGGTAAGGTATAAGCCTTTCTACCTGGAGAGGTTAATTCAAATATCAATTCAGTCATAATCCCCACCTAACCTTTCAATATTGTTTTTATTTTACTTACAAAGCTATCCATTTCTTCTTTTGTCCTTTTTTCAGTAACGGCAATTAACAACTGATTGTCTTTCTCAGGATACTGATGTTTTAGAATAATTCCGGGTAGATATCCTTCCTTTTTCATTTTATATTTTAGTTTATTTAAATCAGTATTTACTTCTATAACAAATTCATCAAAGAAAGGTTTATCAGGATAAGCTTTTTTAATGCCATCTATTCGGGTTAATTCATTAAATAAATAATGAGCTTTTTTATATGATTGCTCTGCTACCTCTCTTAACCCCTGTTTTCCCAGAGTTGACATATAAACAGATGCGGCAACAGTCATTAATCCCTGATTGGTACATATATTTGAAGTTGCCTTCTCTCTTCTTATATGCTGCTCTCTTGTCTGGTAGGTCATAACAAAACCTCTTTTACCTTCTTTATCCTCGGTTTTCCCTATAATACGACCTGGAGATTTTCTTACATATTTTTTTCTAAAAGCAAAATATCCCAGATAAGGACCTCCAAAAGAAAGTGGAATTCCAAGCTGCTGCCCCTCTCCGACAACTATATCAGCCCCAAGGTCTCCCGGTTTCTTCAATAATCCTAAGGCTATTGGATCTGCCATAACAACAAACATTGTTTTCTTTGAAGTAAACTTATCCTTAATCTCTTTTAAGTTTTCTACAATACCAAAACTATTTGGGTACTGCGTTAAAACAGCAGCTACATCATCATCGATTTTATCCTCCAGATCACAGTAATCTATTTCTCCATTTTTTTCCTCTACCATTACAAATTCTGCATCAGAACCCAGCAGGTATGTTTTTACAACCCTTAACCAGTATGGATTTAAGCTTTTAGGAACTACTATTTTGTTTTTCCTTGAAACATTCATAGCCATAATAACTGCTTCTGCTAGAGCACTTGCCCCATCATACATAGAAGCATTTGCTACATCCATTCCAGTTAATCTACAAATCATTGTTTGATATTCATAAATATGCTGAAGTGTCCCCTGGCTTACTTCGGGTTGATAAGGAGTGTATGCAGTATAAAATTCCGGTCTAGAAATTACATGATCTACCGTTGAAGGTATATATCTATCATAGGCTCCTCCACCCATAAAACATATGTAATCATCAACAGTTTTATTTTTTTCAGACAATTCTTTCATCAACTTTGAAACTTCCAGTTCAGAAGTTCCTTCATTGAGAAGACTTTCATCATTAAAACGCGCCTCTTTAGGTATATCCTCGAATAATTCCTCTATGGATTCATAACCCAAGGAGGAAAGCATCTCCTCTATCTCTTCAGAAGTATGAGGATAATATGCCATATGTACCTCCTTTAAATGTTTACTCCTCTAATTTGCTTTCATATTCTTCAAGATCCATCAAATTTTCAAGCTGATCAGGATCTGTCATTTCAATTTCAAAAATCCAACCATTATCAAAAGGTTCTTCATTTAGAAGTGCTGGATCATCTTCAAGCTGATCATTGATTGCAACAATTTTGCCGCTAACAGGAGCTTTAACTTCAGCTACTGCCTTTACCGATTCTATTTCATTAACATCATCGCCTTTGTCATATTCTTCACCTATTTCCGGTAAATCAACATAAACAATGTCTCCCAATTCCGATTGTGCATGATCAGTAATTCCTACTCTCAGGATATTATTATCCTTTTTTTGAACCCACTCATCCGAATCTGTATACATTAAACCTTCTCTTGCCATGGTTCCTCCTTTCGATAAAAACCATTTTTATTAAATTTTTCATTGCTAAAATAGAAAACTTTCTATATATTTGGATTATATGGAAGTCTTTGATTTTGTCAAATATTAATTAAGAATTTTTTGAAAGGGGGCATATACATATGTTAGCACTTATTTCTTTATTTTTAATTTTAATAGGAGTTATAATTTTTCCATTTTCTTCAAAATTAAATATATCAAAATATTTAATTTTACTTTTTATTATCATTATGGCTGTTGTTTTTGCAGCTCAATCCGTGGTGATTATTGATGCAGGAGAAGTCGGTGTTCAGATATTATTTGGGAAGGTAATAAAAAGACCCCTGCAATCGGGACCTAACTTTAAAATCCCTATGGTAGAAGTTGTTAAATATCCTACAAGATTGAGGGAATATACAATGAGTGCCAGAGAAGTAGAAGGTGAAAAAGTTGGAGATGACAGTATAACCGTTAGATCTTTTGATGGACTTGAGGTAAAAATAGATTCAACCATCTGGTGGAAAATAGACAAAAATAAAATTTATGATATCTATGAAAATATAGCCCGCGATACCGATGACCTAAAAGCCAAAGTTGTAAGACCTGCAATAAGAACAGCAATAAGAGATGAATGTTCGGCAATTCCACTTCAAGAACTTTATTCTGTTGAAAGACAGAAACTGGGAAATTATATAAAAGAAAGATTAACCAAAACTTTAGCAAAAAAACATATTTTAATAGAAGAGGTTCTAATAAGAAACATAAAATTGCCTTCAAAAGTCGAAGAATCGGTTCAAATAAAAATCCAAAAACAGCAGGAAGCAGAAGCGATGGAAGCAAAAAAAGATATAGCAAGAAAGGAAGCCGAAATAAAAGAAATAGAAGCTAACGGTCTAGCTAAAGCACAAAGTATAATAAAAAAGAATTTAACACCGGAATATTTACAGCATGAAGCAATTCAGGCCTATAAAGAACTTGCAAAATCAAAAAATACTACCTTTGTAATTTTACCTACTTCAAAAGAAGGAACTGGAATGCCCTTGATATTAAACCCTAATAAACAATCAGTCGAACCACAGACAGGTCCTGAAAAAGAAACAACAGAGGAGAAAAAATAGGTCTATGTTAAAAAAATTAAGCCTGCTTTTGTTTTTGATTATAATTTTTGTAAAAATAAGTCTGGGAATCGTTTTTATTCCTATGAATGATTCCCAAAAAAATCATTTAAAAGCCTACGGCGTAGTTTATCAAGCTGTATCAAATGGAATAAAATCCGAATGGCTCCTAAACTATAAAGGGGGATCCTTTATTATATTTAATAATTCCATAAAAAAACTGGCAGATGAATTCGGAATATCCTATTCAATAATAAAAAAAACTCATTATGAGGAAATTATTCATACAATCAACAACAACAATATGAACAAAATACCTTTAGAAAAAACTGCGAAAATAGCTGTTTACATACCCCCAGATAGCAATCCATGGGATGATGCTGTTACACTGGTCCTGGAATATGCAAATATCCCCTATGATAAAATATGGGATAAAGAAATATTAAACGGGAATATTTACAAATATGATTGGCTTCATCTGCATCATGAAGATTTCACAGGGCAATACGGCAAATTTCTGGCGTATAAACATACTACATGGTATATGAAGCGAAAAAAAAGATATAAGAAGGAGGCAAGAAAACTTGGATTTAAAAAAGTTTCCGAATTAAAGCTATCTGTTGCCATGACAATAAGAGATTTTATAAATAAAGGCGGTTTTTTATTTTCAATGTGTTCTGCAACTGACACACTGGATATTGCATTATCCGCTGAAAATACCGATATTGTTCCTGCAGAATACGATGGGGATCCGGTGGATTCAAATTTTAAAGAAAAATTGAATTATTCCAAAACCCTTGCCTTTAAAAATTTTGACATATATCCCGACCCTTACAAATATGAATTTTCTACCATTGACACCCCTCGGGCAGATAAAAAAGGGTTTACCCAAAATCAATACTATTTTGAACTGTTTGAATTTTCAGCAAAAATAGATGTTGTTCCGACAACTTTAACCCAGAATCATAAATTTATTATTAAAGATTTCGTGGGACAAACTACTTCTTTCACTTCGGAAACAATCAAAGATAGAATCACAGTACTGGGGCGATATCAAAAATTTGATGAAGCAAAATATATTATGGGAAAAGCAGGAAAAGGATTTTTCGTTTTTCTTGGAGGACATGACCCCGAAGATTTTGTTCACAGGATAGGAGATCCAAAAACGAAACTGAAATACCACAGAAACTCCCCCGGCTACCGGTTGATTCTTAATAATGTATTGTTTCCCTCTATAAAGAAAAAACCTTTAAAAACATGAGATTAGATTAACTTAAAGAAGCTTATCGGGGTAATTTGTAATTACTCCGTCAACTTTTAATTCTTTTAACTTTTTAAAAACATTTTTACTATCAACCGTATATGTAATAATTTTTTTATCCAATCTGTGAGATGTTTCTATCATTTTAGCTGTAACTACACTCCAGTGAGGATGCAAATTATCAATAAGGTCCCACCTAAATTTTAATAAATCAAAACTTGACTCAAACACAACCCCGGTTTCCATATCCGGATACTTTCTTTTCAAGCTGTAAATAAAATTGGAGTTAAAAGATGAATAAAAAATTCGATCTTTAGGATATTTTAAAAACCTTTTAATGTAATCATCAACTGAAAATTTTTTATCAAGAAGGGGAGAATCTTTAATTTCTGCATTTATTTTCAGATCAGTTTCCCGCATTATATAATCCAGTACAGAATTTACATCCACATCTCCCTTAGTAGAGTCGACCTTAAGTAAATTTTTTTCTGTATCGGATATTATACTGTCATCTACATCATATTCATCATGATGCAGAATTAATTTTTTATCTTTAGTTAACTGAAAATCAAGCTCCACAAAATCAATTTCATGTTCAATATTTTTTAACCCGTTTAAATTGTTCTCCCCATAAATCCTGTGAAAAGCACGGTGCAACCCTATTTTCATGATATCTGCCCCAATCTCTTTTTATTTACGGGCACAACCCCGTTATTATGTTCAAACCAAATATATAGTCATATTGATAAATCAGTCATAATTCAAACCTTCTTAAATCATTTTTTCAATATCCTTCCTTAATTTTAACACCTATCCTTAAAGAAATATCCTTTATATCTCTGTTAAAACAAAGTTCCCAATTTATGTATCTCAATAAAATAATTTTTCTCTCAAATCCAATTCCAAAATAAGATTTTAAATTGTTAATTCTATCATCTGCAAGAGCACCATAAAAAACATAAGGAACAATTATCTTTTTTTCCCCAGTATATTTCATACCAACTTTTAAATCATATATATTTTCATAGTATGAATAGTCATCATTTTCAAATAAATTTTCATAATTAATCAAATTATTATAAACATAATTTTCTCCTGAAATCTGACCCCCGAAAAAATCTCCAAAGATGGTCAGGGTGTTATCAATATTTATATAATTCTCATAGCTAAAAGTAATTTTATCATAGTTTAAATTTGTAATTGGCTTCTCATAAGAAGCAACCAGGTTGTATCCTTCAAGCTTAAGATTTTGGGAATTGAGGTGATCAATATTAAACTCCAAATTTGTTCTGAAATATTTCAAATATTCATCTTCAAAAGGACTATACTCCTCATAAAATATTTTAAATTCCAGGCCCGAAATATACTTAAATAAATTTATCCCAGAAAATCCATAAAACTTTTTCTGGGTGTAAGAAGCACCGGGGTAGTCAGATTCTTCCTGATATCCCCCACCAAGTGTAAATCTTACCGGTAGATTCAAAAGCATCGGCGAAAAATAGGTAAGACGGCTGTGTCTATCTTTATCCAGTTTCAATTCATGGGTTAAAATCTCATTCCAGCCAAACAAATTGTTATAATCTATTCGTGAATAAGCCTGGAAACCTTTTCCCAGTACGAAATTTCCTGCAAGGCTCAACTTCGCTCTTTTTTTCTCCTTTACATAAATAACCAGTACAGTTTTATTGTCTTTATTTTCAAAATAAGGAAGTACAATTTCAAAAAACCCGGTACCGTACAAACGGTCAAGATATTTTAATAGGTGTTTATCAAAAAAAAGCTCCCCTTTTTTTTGAAAATATTTTTTTATAAACCTGTTTGAAATATAATCATTGTTTCGAACTTCTATGCTATCTATTTTTAAATTTTTTGTATTGATTAATAAAGTATCCCCTCTGATTTCATAATTACAGATTAATGTAGCTCTATACCCTTTTTTATATTCAATTTCTTTTATTTTTTCAAGTAGCTTCCTTGTGTTTTCCAGTGTTTCTGTCTGAAAGCTTATAGTTTTATCCGGTGATTTTATCTTTATGTTTTTTAAAATAACAGATTTTCTAACATAAATATTTTCATTATTCAGCCTTGCTTCAAACAACCATAGATTTTTACTGGAAATAATTTTTTCTATTTTATTATAAATATTTTCTTCGGTCAGATAATCATTCACCGGGTAATCTTGCTTCTTATAGACTATATTTTTTACATAGAATTTTTTCTGAGATAATTCTAAATCCCTTTTAAAAGATCTTATATGTTTTTTTGCAAATTCATATCCTTTCTGGTAAATTTCATCATATTTATCAAAATCACTGGATTTTATATTATCTAAAGGAAGATTATAAATCTTATCCGCTTTTTTGTAATTTTGTTTAGTTTGATTATAGATAAATATTGAGGTTAACTGTCGAAATGTATCCATCATGGTACTAACGGATTCTGCTGGTTTTTGTGATAAATCTATTCCCACCTTGAAATTTGCACCCAAATTATCGAGCTGAGATAAGGGAAGATTTTCATATACTCCTCCATCTACTAACTGGTAATCTCCTATTTTTAAGGGGGGAAATACGCCCGGTATATTCATGCTGCTTCTTACCGCTATACCCAGATCTCCCGAGTCCCAGATATAACCACCTCCAGTTTTAATATCAGCAGCAACTATTCTACATGGATAATACAGATTATTAAAATTATTAAACTCTTCAATGGTAGTAATCGGAGATAGATATCTTAAAAAAAGCTTTTGTATTTTATATCCTGAAAGTATAGAAGCCGGCAGCTCCAGGCCCCTTTTGGTAATATTTACACTTCCCATAAACATATCATAATAATTTTTATTATGCATGATCACATCTTCTCTGCCTGGGTCATTGGAGAAAATCGCTTCAAAATCAACTGAATTCATAAGTTTTATTATTTTTTCCATTTCATAACCGGCTGCTAAAAAACCACCAACAACTGCACCCATTGAAGTTCCCGACAGCATATCCGGCTCTATCCCCTCTTCTTCCAGTGCTTTCATAAATCCAAGATGGGCAAATCCTCTGGCTCCACCACCGCTTAGGGCTATTCCCCAGTATTTTCTTTTTAACTTATCAATTTTTATTTTGCCTGTTGGAAGAATGTTTTTCTGATATTTGAACCGAACTGGTTCCGAATAAGAAAGAGATACACAGATTAATAAAAAAATAATTATAATTATAAAATATTTTTTCATATTCAATTAAACTTTATCATAAAAATTTAAAATAACAATGTTTTTGTTT
>VSIX01000002.1 GCA_008086245.1 Candidatus Mcinerneyibacterium aminivorans | reverse complement strand
TATAACAAGGAAAGTGAAGAAAAAAGGAAATGATCTCTATCTTATAAATGATAACAGCGAAATATATGAGCTGGTAAGCTCCATACTTGAAGAAGAGGATGAAAAATATTTTATGGAAAGTTCTCTTAAACAAATTAAAGGAGAGGATTGCTCGGTTGTTTACTGGAAGCATGATATAGAAGAGGTTAAGGATGAGTTCGGTGGGATTGAGTTCGTGGATCTTTTGGGGTAGAAATAAGAATTGCTGATTGTAAATGGTAGCTTATAGATTGATTTATAATAAATGTTAAAATATAGAGATTTATTTTTTCTTTGGGGACAGGTAAACTATTTGTTGAATTTGATACTAGAAGGAGCACTTAAATTAAAGAATTTTCTTATATACATGTTGAAAGATATTTTGCAGCAGAGATAAAGCATGATTCCATCGCACTTATTGATGATAATATGTCTTTAAGAGTAATAACTACAGAGGAAGACTTTATATATAATAAAATTGTTTCAAATATTGAAGAGATAAAAGTAAGAAAAGGTAAAGTAATTACAATTATAACAGAAGGAGATGATAAATTAAAAGAGTATTTAGATGAAATTATATATGTTCCCAAAACACTCGATATTTTATCACCAATTATAAATACAATACAACTATCCTATTTATGTAGCAGCTGACAGGGGATAAAATGTAGACCAGTCGAGAAATTTGGCTAAGAGTGTTATGGTGGAATGAATTCATATTATAATTAAAAAAATTAAGTTAAATGATTTATATGTTTGCCAATTATTTCGATACAGGAAGACCAGTATATCATCCTAAACTAATGTTAAAAGTGTTATTATATAGTTACACAGAGGGAATATTAAATTGTAGAAATATCAAAGTATAGAGCAGATTTTAAATATTTAACAGGAGGGGATATTTCAGATTTTAGGACTTTAAATATATTAGAAGGAAAATTTAGAAGTATTACTTAAAATATTCACACAAATGGTATGTTTATGTGATGAATTAGATATGATAGATTTCGATAATTTATCGATAGATGGACAAAAATACAAGCAAAAGCAAATCTTGAGAAAGATTTTAACAAAATATTAGCAGATTCAGTATATATAAGAGATGAATTATATCCTGAATTAGAAAAAAGAGAAGAAGAATTCTATATACCAGATACTTTTAAAAAAGAAGAGAAAAAAACAAATATGATAAATCAAATTTTAAAATTATTAATAAAAAATATTTAAAATGCCCAGAGGGAAAAAAATTAAAAAGACTAGGACATCCAACAAGTAATGGGATAAAATATATAAGTTATAAAGGAATAAATTGTAAGGGTTGTAAAAATAAAGAAAAATGTACAAATGGAAACAAATAGATACGTTTATTTATCAAATTATGATAAAGCAAAAACAGAAATGAGAAAGAAATTAAATAGTTTAGAGGGAAAAGAAATATACATGAAGCGGCAAGGAATAGTAGAATCAAGTAATGGAATGATCAAAAGAATATAGGATGGATACAACATCATTTAAGAGGATTATTTAAAGCTGCAAAAGAGTTTATATTGATAAGAACAGGAGCTAATTTAAAAAAAATTATTAAATATAAGCTAAGAGAATATTTGAATTATTTAGGAGTTTAGGTAATAAATATTTAGTAGGAGAAGTTAAGCTTGGATTTTTCTTATAAAAAATTATTAAAAGGGACATCTATATATACATTTTCTTTTATATTCATTAGGGCAGGGTCTATTTTATTACTTCCAGTATTTACAAGGTTATTAACTCCTTCTGAATATGGTATAATTGGAATATTAAAACCAATAATAAATTTTGTGCCCTTGTTTTTTGTTTTTGGTTTGTATGTGGCTCAAATGCGAAAATATAATAAATATAAATGTAATGAGAAGAAATTAGGTAATTACATATTTTCTTTAAATTTATTTTTATGGATTATTAATGTATTACTATTTTTACTTCTAATTAGCCCATTAGGTAAAATTTTAATTGGTAAAATAATTAGTTATAATAAAGTTGGATTTTATCCTTATGTGTTTTTAGCTTTATTAGTTGGGTTCTTAAAAATATTTACATTAATGGCCCGTAATTATTTTCAAACTATACATGATTTTAATAAAATTGCTATTAGTAGTATTGTAAGTTTTGTTTGTTCTGCAGGTTTTGCTATAATACTTATTCATTATTTTAATTTAGGTGCTTTAGGAAAAATATTAGGAATGTTATTTGGTACTTCAATAGTTTTCAGTTTTTTATATATAGGATATATCAAAAAAGCTAATTTTAAATTTAATAAAAACATGGTAAAAGAAAGCTTGATTATTGGAGTTCCAGTTATGGCAAATTCAATTATAGGTATTGTTATTAATTATAGTGATAGAATAGTATTAGGTAAATTTTTATCAATGGAAGTAGTTGGGATTTATTCTTTGGCATATACAGGAGGTATGGTTCTTTTAGTTTTTACTGAATCCTTTCTTAAAGTTTGGACTCCTATGTTTTATGATTTATTAGATTCTGCAAATGAAAAAAAATATATAATTATAAAGAAAACTTTCAAACGTTTTATTATAATTAGTTTGTTGTTATATCTTTTTGGTAGTTTGTTTGGGAAAGAAATTATTCATTTATGTTTACCACAAAATTATAATAATACTTATTTATTTTTGCCGTATATTTTATTTGCTATGGTTTTTGGTGGTATTGTTCATTTCTTGGGGAAGTTTTTTGTTTATTTTAATGATACAAAATTGATTCCAATATTCACATTAATTTCTGCAATTTGTAATCTAGTAATTAATATTATTTTCGTTCCTATACATGGTGCATTTGTTGCTGCAATAAGTACTATAATTTCTTTTTTAATAACAAGTGTTATAATGTTTATAATTATTGAAAAAAAATACAAAAGTGTTCAATTTGATTATTTGAAAATTATTTTTATTATATTCTTATCTTTTAATCCTATAACTTTATTTTTATATCAAAGTGATATAACTTTAAATAATTTCTTTCTTAAGCTACTGTATTTAATTATTTATTTAGCATTATTCTTTAAAGAAATAAAGAAAATTTATATAAGTTTGAAAAAGTAATATTTATGAGGGGTGAAATAAATTGAAAAAAGGAAATATAAATATAGTAAAAGATAAAGACTTATGTGTTTCTTGTGGTATGTGTTATACTATTTGTCCGCATAATGCAATAAATATGAAATTTCACAAGGGAAAGTTCATACCTGTTTTAAATGATAATTGTGTAGATTGTGGAAAATGTTTAAGTTATTGTCCAAGTTATAAAATTGAAATTAATAATATTAGTAATTTTTCAAAAGAAGATATATTATTTGGAAGATATAAAGAATTGTATACTGCTTATTTATTAAATGAAGATATTAGATTTGATGCTACCAGTGGTGGTATAATAACAGGAATAATTATAAAATTATTAGAAACCGGAGCTTATGACGGAAGTTTTGTTTTGCCCTTTGAAACCTATAAAGGAGAGGAAGTGAAATTAAGCTTAGCTGAAACTAAAAATGAAGTATTGAAGGCTTTGAAGTCTAAATATTGTCCTGTTTCTATTGAAAATGTCATAAAGAAAATATCAAACAATCCTGAATCTAAATATATTATAGTAGGAACGCCTTGCCAATTTTATTCTATTAAGAAATATATTAATGAAAATAAAAATTTGATTTCAGATAATTATCTTTTTTTAGGGTTATTCTGTGATAGTACTATGAACTTTAATTTCCTAAATTATATAAAAGATAAATATAATATTAAAAAAGAAATTTCTAAGTTTGAATATAGGTCTAAAAAGAAACGAGGTTGGCCTGGAGATTTACGGGTTGTTTTTAATGATGGGGAAGAACTAATAATTAATCGTAATGAAAGGATTAAAATCAAAAACTATTTTAAGCTCAATAGATGTAAATATTGTTTTGATAAATTAAATATATCTGCTGATTTATCTTTTGGAGATTGTTATATTAATGGAGAAGAATCAAACTTAGGTAAAACAAATATTATTGTAAGGACTAATATAGGGAAAAAGGTTATTAATGAATGTTCTGAAATTATGAATTTGAAATCAGCTAAAAAGATAGATATACAAGAATCTCAATTTTTAAGTTCAAAAGAATATGATTTTGAATTAGGTCTTAAGTATTTCAATATTTATAAAAATTCTAATTTATATATAAATAAAGAGAAAGATAATTTAATAAAAAGGATAAAGGATAAATATAACTTGATTGTCAATAATTTATATTCAATAAAAGGAAAAAATTATAAAGGGTATAATAATTTTTTGATAAAAAAATGTTTTTGGGAATTGATATTAAAAATCATAGGAAAAGTTAGAGGACTAATAAAAAAAATAGGAGGCATTAAAAATCATGAATAATATAGTTATTACTGGAGCCAATTTTGCTAACAAGGGTGCTGAAGCAATGTTATATACTGTTGTAGATCAAATGAAAAAAAAATATCCTACTGCTGATATATTTTTATTAGACCTTTTTCCAAGTTTAAGTGAAGAAGAAAAAAAGAAATATTCTTTTAATATAGTAGATATGGGAATGAGGTCTCTTTTTAGAATTTCAAATTGGATAGGTAAATATATTATAGAACCAGATGATAGATTTAATAATGAAGATGTAATTAACGAAATAATGGGGAATGCCGATTTATTGGTCGATATTAGTGGATACGGAATAAATTCTCAATCTTCTTATTTTAGGCATCCTTTATCTTATTTAGCACAGATAAAATTAGGAAAAAAATATAATGTGCCAATATATATTTTACCACAATCATTAGGACCATTTGATTTTTCTACAAAGCACAAAATAGTCTTATATCCCTTAATGCAATGGTATCTAAAGTATCCAGAAAAAATATTTGCTCGTGAAATTGATGGCGTTAAAGCTTTAGAAAAGTTTACTCAAAAAAATGTATTACAAAGTTATGATGTAGTATTACAAACTCAGAAATATGATATTAATAATATTTTCAAGGAAGAATATACATTAAAAGCAGATTATAATTTTGTTGATAATGTAGTAGGTATTATTCCGAATAATAATTTGTTTAAGTTTTCAAAAAAGAAAAAAATTTATGAAACTTATTACAACCTTATAGAAGAATTATTAGAAAAAGATAAAGAAGTATATATAATTAGGCATTCTAATGGTGATTTTGATTTTTGTAAAAAAATAAAAAAAGAATTTAAAAATAACAAAAGTGTAGTTTTATATAATGATGATTATTATCCATTTCAATTAGAAGAATTAATTTCACAGTTAGATTATCTTGTTACGTCTAGATATCATGGATTAGTACATGGATATAAAAATAAAAAACCATGTTTAGTGATAGGGTGGGCTATAAAATATAAAAGACTAATGGAAAAATTTAATCAAGGCGAATTTTGTTTTGATTGTAGAGACGGTTTATCCCAAGATGAAATTGTTCAGAAGTTGGATGAGTTAAATTCTAAGCATAAGCAATATAGTAAATCAATAGGTGAAAAGATAGAAAAAATAAAAGAAAATAATATATTTGATAAATATTTTTAATTAAGTGAGGGACTAAAATGAAGACTGGAATAACATTATTTGTTTATAATAGACCTGAACATACTAAGCAAGTACTAAATGGATTAAAAAAGAATAATATAGATAAATTATATATTTTTGCAGATGGACTAAAAAAAGAAGAAGATAAGGAATCTGTGAATAAAGTTAGAAATATAATTGATTCCATTAAATGGTGTAAAACTGAAATAATAAAAAGTGATAAAAACAAGGGATTAGCTGACTCAATAGTTGATGGAGTTAACTATGTATTAGACAAACATGAAAGGATTATTGTTTTAGAAGATGATTGTGTTCCATCATCTGATTTTGTAAATTTTATGAATAAATGTTTTGATAAATATGAAGATAATGATCAAGTAATGAATATCACAGGATATTCCTTACCTATTGATATACCTTCTGATTATCAATATGATATTTATTTTTCTTATCGTTCTTCTTCTTGGGGTTGGGGAACTTGGCGAAGAGCCTGGAACAGCTTTAATCGGGATCAATCAATTATAGAAGAAATAAATAATTCTGCTGAATTGAGAAAAAAAGTTAACCGAGCTGGGGAAGATTTAATTCCTATGTTAAAAAAACAAATAAGTGGAGAAATTGATTCTTGGGCAGTATTTTGGTCTTTGAATATTATTAAAAATGATGGTGTATGTGTTAATCCAGTTAAGTCAAAGATTAAGAATATAGGGCATGATGGTTCTGGAGTTCATTGTGGAAGCAATGATAAGCATAATACTAATTTATGTACGGAGAATGTTCAAAGGTTAAATTTTCCTGATAAAATCCTTATAAATGATAAAATTATTAGCAATTATAAGGATTTTTTTAGTTTTAGTTTGAAAGAGAGAATTAAAAAAAATATTATAATTATATTAAAAAAATTGAGGTTATATAATCTGTTAAGCAATATAAAGGATGAGTTATAAAATGAAAATAGTACATGTAAACACTTCTGATATTAATGGTGGTGCAGCTAGAGCAGCATTTCGATTTAATGAAGCTTTAAATAAATCCCAGGTTAATTCACAAATGTTGGTTCAAAAAAAGAGTGGAGACCATTTTAATGTTAAAACTGTTACTGATAATAAAATAAAAAGAGTATTGGCAAAGTTTCGATCAGCTTTTAATTCTTTATTTATAAAATTATATAAGAAAAAGAAATCTATTGTTTTTTCTACAGCGAAGTTAGGTGTTGATATTTTCAAACATGAAAGTTTGGAGAAAGCTGATATAATAAATTTGCATTGGATAAATGGTGGTTTTTTATCATTGAATAATATACGAAAATTGCAAAAATTAGATAAACCAATTGTCTGGACATTACATGATATGTGGCCATTCACTGGTGGTTGTCATTATAGTAATGGATGTAATAAGTATGAAAAAAGGTGTGGTAAGTGTCCACTTTTAAATTCAAATAGAAATAGAGATTTAACTAGAAAAATTTTAAAGAAAAAAAGAAAAATATATAAAGAATTAGATTTAACAATTATAACTTGTAGTGAATGGCTAGGGGAATGTGCTAAAAATAGTTATGTATTTAAAGATTTGCGAGTGAAAGTCATACCTAATACTCTTGATACAAATGTATTTAAGCCTATAGGTAAAAAGATTGCTCGAAATATTTTGAATTTGCCTCAAGATAAAAAATTAGTTTTATTTGGTGCAATAAATGCTACTAGTAATCCTCGAAAAGGGTTTAATTGCCTAAAGAAAAGTTTAATAAAATTTAGTGATAATGGTTCTAAATTAAATAAAAAAATAGAATTGTTAGTATTTGGAGCTTCGAGTTCAGATGATATTGAAAAGTTACCCTTCAAAACTAGATTTATAGGTCGATTATATGATAATTATACCTTAGCTTTATGTTATAGTGCGGCAGATATATTTGTAGGTCCTTCATTAGAAGAAGCATTTGGGCAAACTTATTCTGAAGCAATGTCTTGTGGTACTCCTTGCATTGCTTTTAATCATTCTGGACCTAAAGATATAATTGATCATAAAAAGAATGGTTATCTTGCTAATTATAAATCTGCAGATGACTTAGCTAAAGGAATCATTTGGTGTTTGAATGATAAAAAGAGATTAAATAATTTAGGTAATAATGCAAGAAGAAAAGTACTAAATAATTATTCATTTGATGTTATAAGTAAACAATATTTAAAATTATACAGAGAATTGTTAAAATAAATAATTTATCACAAGAATGGAGGAATGATTGAATGAAAAAAGCATTAATAACAGGTGTGACAGGTCAGGATGGTTCATATTTAGCGGAATTTCTACTTGATAAAGGTTATGAAGTGCATGGAGTAATAAGAAGAGCATCATCTTTTAATACAAAAAGAATAGAGCATTTATATATCGATGAATTGATTGAAGATATGCATAAAGAACGAAATATGAATTTTCATCTGCATTATGGAGATATGACTGATTCAAGTAATTTGATAAGATTAATAAAACAAACAAACCCCGATGAAATATATAATCTGGCAGCCCAATCACATGTAAAGGTTTCATTTGAAGTTCCTGAATATACTGCAGATGTGGATGCACTGGGGACATTAAGGATGCTTGAGGCTGTAAGACTTCTGGGAATGGAACATAATACAAAAATATATCAGGCATCAACATCAGAATTATATGGAGAAATTCAGGAGATGCCACAAACTGAAGAAACACCTTTCTATCCGAGAAGTCCCTACGGAGTGGCTAAAATGTATGGTTACTGGATAACTAAAAATTACAGGGAAGCTTATGATATGCATGCATCTAATGGGATACTGTTCAATCACGAATCCGAAAGAAGGGGAGAAACCTTTGTGACAAGAAAGATTACTCTGGCGGCGGCAAGGATAAAACAGGGTAAACAGAAGAAACTGTACCTGGGTAATTTAAATGCAGAAAGGGACTGGGGATATGCCCCTGATTATGTAGAATGCATGTGGTTAATTCTGCAGCAGGAAAAACCCGATGATTATGTAATAGCAACAGGAGAGATGCATTCGGTAAGAGAGTTCTGTACTTTAGCTTTTAAAGAAGTGGGAATAGAATTGAAATGGAAAGACAAAGCAGTAGATGAAAAGGGAATAAATAAAGAAACCGGAGAGATATTAGTGGAAGTGGACCCTAAATATTTCAGACCGGCAGAGGTTGAAAAGCTAAAAGGAGATCCAACAAAAGCAAAAGAAAAGCTGGGCTGGAACCCGAGAAAGACTTCATTTGAAAAACTTGTAAGAAAAATGGTTAGAAGCGACATGGAGAAAGTTAAGATGGAGAATAGAGGTAAAAACGCATAGCGTTTTTACTAGTATCAGTATTAGTATTAGAATAAGATAAAAGATTAATTAAAAAAAATTACGAAAATAGAAGAGAATCAAAATAAAGATGAAAATGATAAAGAATAGGAATTGGAAAGATGGAAAAAGAATATTTAAAGGATTTCGATGATTTTAAGGAAATGTCAGCATGGAAAATTTCTATGAATGTTTCAGAGAAAGTTTTTGATATCACTAAAAAGTTACCTAAAAAAGAAGACTATGGTTTGACTTCTCAAATTAGAAGATCAACAAATTCAATTGGTGCAAATATTGCAGAAGGATTTGGTAGAAGTCATAAAATGGATAAAGTTCAATATTACACTTATTCTATTAGTTCAGCTTATGAAACTCTTCATCATTTACGCTATGGAAGAAAAATTGGATATTTTGAAAATTCTGATGTAGAAAGTATTTCAAACAAAATAAAGCAAATTATTTTTGAATTAAATAAACTTAATAAATCAATAAAAAATTATTGGGAATAGAGATAGGTCTAATACTTATTCTCATACTGATACTATTTTTAAATTTTTCAGTAATTTTATATAGAAGGAGGATTATTTAAAAATGGAAAAGGATAGCAAAATCTATGTAGCGGGACACGATGGCTTAGTTGGCTCGGCAATAATGAGAAAGCTGAAGGAAGAAGGATATGAAAATATAATAACAAAAAGTTTTGATGAACTTGATCTTAGAAAACAGGAGGATGTTGAAAAATTTTTTGAAGAAGAAAAACCGGAATATGTATTTCTTGCAGCAGCAAAAGTTGGTGGAATTAAAGCCAATGATGAATATTCTGCAGAATTTTTATATGATAATTTAATGATTGAATCAAATGTAATTCACAGCGCATATAAAAATGGGGTAAAAAAGCTTCTATTTCTGGGAAGCTCCTGTATATATCCGAAACACGCCCCCCAGCCAATGAAG
Source organism: Candidatus Mcinerneyibacterium aminivorans (assembly GCA_008086245.1). GTDB lineage: Bacteria > Macinerneyibacteriota > Macinerneyibacteria > Macinerneyibacteriales > Macinerneyibacteriaceae > Macinerneyibacterium > Macinerneyibacterium aminivorans. The sequence goes on along the minus strand of VSIX01000002.1, from coordinate 158 downwards.
GAAGAACATCTATTAACGGGAAAGCTGGAAACTACCAATGAAGCATATGCAATTGCTAAAATTACGGGTATTAAACTATGTCATCACTATAATAAACAGTACGGAACCAATTTTATTTCAGCAATGCCAACTAATCTTTATGGTCCTCATGATAATTT
>VSIX01000001.1 GCA_008086245.1 Candidatus Mcinerneyibacterium aminivorans | reverse complement strand
GATCTACTCTAAAAGACTATATATCAATCAATTATAGAAGATGCTGAAACAACCCTGAAACAAGTTCAGGGCATGGTTTTTTCAGCATGACTTATTTATTAACATTCCTATATAATATTCAAATTATCTATTTCTTTACAGTCTGTACTGACAATCAGCAATTGAAATCCAGTTATACTTGATTGACTCCTCTTAATTCTTTTTTTTTATCCAAAATTCAAATAACAGAATTCAGATAGCAATATTCAGAAACTCTGCATTAATACAGGAACATAGTCCTTTTTTTTAATGTTTTAATTTAGAATGAATCATAGCGAAAAGAGATTAATCTTTTAACTGTTCTTTTATTCTGCTGGAGGTTTCTGTTACTGATAAACCACCCCTGCCGGTGCATTTCATACAATCCGGCATCTTTTTACCCACACGAATAACGGTTTGAAGGACTTCTTCAAGAGGTATAACTGCATCAAAACCCGAACATGCCATAGTTGCCGAAGAGAGAGCATTCATAGCAGCATTAATGTTTTTCCCCAAACAGGGTATTTCCACACGATCAGCAACCGGATCACAAATCATACCAATCATGTTTTGAATGGCCATTGATGCCGCATCAACGGCCTGTCTGGCTGTTCCACCCATTAGTTGGACAATTCCGGCTGCAGCCATTCCAGAAGCCGCGCCACATTCTACCTGACATCCATACTCTTCTGCCGAAAATCCGGGTCCTCTGGCAAAAAAGACCCCAATTATTCCAGCTGCAAAATAAGCTTTAATTATTTCATCAGAATTGGAGCTTAAATCTTCAGCTACTGCTTTCAACAAACCACCAACTGTTCCGCATGATCCGGCCGTTGGATTCGCAACAATAACTTCAAGAGCGCTTTTTGCTTCCATAATAGATGTCACATTGGTAATAATATTATTTATCACTGCATTTCGAAGAATTTTTCCACTTTTTTCCGCTTTATTGATTAAATGAGATTGATGGTGTAATATTCGGTTTTTATGGGAAGTACCATCCAGCCCCGTTTTAATACTATTTTCGATTATCATGATAATTTTATGCATTTTTTTTATAAGAACCTTCTTTGATAATCCGCTCCGGTTTTTTTCATAATTCAATCCCGCATCTCCCAGGTCTAATTTATTTTTTATTGCATATTCCAGGAGAGCTTCAATAGTATTAAAGGGTAATTCACTTTCATTTCCCGAAACTATCGGCAGAACTGGATTAATTACAATGAGCTCATCAAAAACAGATACCTTTTTCAGCCTTTTTATTAATTCAGGTGAAATTTCTTTAGAGGATTTCAAATTTATCAGGGTGTTTTTCCCGACCGATGATTGTGACTTAATTGTATTTTGGGAAATGATTTTCTTAATGCTTTTTGGAATTGGACTGCTGTTATTTTTCCATATCAAAATCTCAAAATAATCTCCCCTAATATTCACATTAAAATCATCAACTTTTTGAATTTCAAAAGCTCCTCCACCGGTAGAAGCAGCAGTAAACTGAATCTTTTTCCCGTTAGAACTTTCCAGTGTTAATCTTACCGTATTGGCATGTTTGGTTGGAAACGAGCTGATTTTATAGTTGATTTTTATTTCCATTTCTTTGGATATGGTTTCTGTATCTTTCATCTTCTCATCGGTAATATCCAAGCCCAACAATCCTCCATTGATCCCCATAACGGTACCCTGTTCCTCATAGTTAAAAGCCCAGGCTCCATTTTTATCAAATTCGATAACTGCATTTTTCAATGGTTCATTTAAAATTTTTAAACAAACTCTGGCAATACGCCAGGAGGCAGCTGTATGTGAGCTTGATGGCCCCCTCATTACAGGCCCTATAATATCATTAAAAATGCTTGGATAATTATTCATAAAGTTTTATCTCTTTCCCAAAATTATGGATTAAGGATTTATCATAAATTATATTTGCTACAATTAAATCCTGTATAGCGGTTCCAACACTTTTAAAGATGGTTATTTCATCGGAAGATGTTCTTCCTTCGATTTCCTTCAAAACACATTCTCCTATTTCTCCGATTATAAACTCATTATTCATCCTGGATTCATCGGTTATATCTTTAAAATCACCACTCTCCCCCAGACAGTTTTTTTTATCATCAAAATAAACAAGGGAGGATTTGATTAATTCGGGATCAAGTTCCTGCATCTCGGGTTTATACGAACCAATCGCATTGATATGTGTTCCTTTTTTTATATGTTTTTTGTAAAATAAAGGACTTTCTGAATTAGTTGCCGTACAAATAATATCCACATCTTTCAGTACAGATAAATTATCAGCAATTTCGATATCTGCATTTACAGATTCGCTCATTTCCCGCGCAAATAATTCAGCAGCTTCCTTTGATTTATCAAAAATCCAAATTTTTTCAAGATTTCTTACCTCATTTACAGCTTTAAGCTGGGTTTTCCCCTGAGTTCCACACCCAAATAGTGCCATTTTTGTGGAATCTTTCCTCGATAAATATTTTGTAGCCAGTCCGCTTGCTGCACCGGTACGCAGTGCCGTTATAATCTCTCCATCCATGAGAGATAGTATTTCACCCGTAACATTATCAATTAGCAAAACAACCCCCAAAATAGTCGGAATCCCGTTAATATTCTGATTCTTCTGAGTAAGAATCTTAATACTTGCCTTGTCGCGATTATTGACAAATGCAGGTTTTAATAAAAATGTTAACTTTTCATCCTGTGAATTAATTATGTAGCGTTTTGGAACGTAACAATCGCCCGATGACAAACTGGCAAATGCATCCGCCATGCTATCTATTGCTTCAGCCATGGTAAAGTTTTTTGCTATTTCACTTCTTTTAATCAATTTTATAGGCTTTCTTTCAGATGATGTGTTTTTATTATTTTTTTTTGCCATTACATCCTCCCTCCATTTTTTTAAGTTTATATCTTTTTAGCATACTAGCCCTTGCTTTAAGTAGAAATAAAGTTTTAACATTTATACATTCTTTTTTGTAATACAATCTATTTTATTCTCTTTTATTCAAATCTTTACCCTTTTTTAACTTTCCTTCAAATCTTTTGGTTTTCATTGAAACAAGTATATATTTTATTTTTAATAAATTCTCTCTTGTTTTTATTTTAATTGATTAATTGACTATTGACAATTGAAAATCGACAATTGAAATCCAGCTATGTTGACTAAAATGAAGAATTAAAAATTAAGAATGAAAAATTGCAAATAAATCCTTATAATTTATTATTTTAAAAAACCTTTAATAGCTCTCCATAAAGCAATAAAACGGCGTGTCCGAAACTTAAACAAAAAATCTCAAAATACTTATAACAACTAATTTTCACAAAACTACACGAATTTTAAAAAATATCTTTGAAATATGCATTCTAAATAAAT
>VSIX01000174.1 GCA_008086245.1 Candidatus Mcinerneyibacterium aminivorans | reverse complement strand
AGAAAGGAGGTGATCCAGCCCCACCTTCCGGTAGGGCTACCTTGTTACGACTTAGCCCCCCTTGCCAGCCCCACCTTGAACGAGTACCCTCCCTTGCGGGTTGGATCACTCGCCTTCAGGTGTTGCCAACTCGGGTGGCTTGACGGGCGGTGTGTACAACCCCCGAGAACGTATTCACCGCGGCTTGGCTGATCCGCGATTACTAGCGATTCCGGCTTCATGCAGGCGGGTTGCAGCCTGCAATCCGAACTGAGAACCAGTTTTAGGGTTTTGCTCTGCATCGCTGCATCGCTCCCCGTTGTCCGGCCCATTGTAGCGCGTGTGTCGCCCAGAACATAAGGGGCACGATACCTGACGTCATCCCCCCCTTCCTCCGCCTCGTCGACGGCAGTCTATCTAGAGTGCCCGGCCTAACCGATGGCAACTAGATACAGGGGTTGCGCTCGTTGCGGGACTTAACCCAACACCTCACGGCACGAGCTGACGACGGCCGTGCACCACCTGTACTGGCTCCTGACCAAAGCCAGGTCGTTCCCCTTTCGGTTCACTACCACCAGTATGTCAAGCCCTGGTAAGGTCCTTCGCTTAGCGTCGAATTAAACCACACGCTCCACCGCTTGTGCGGGGGCCCGTCAATTCCTTTGAGTTTCACCCTTGCGGGCGTACTCCCCAGGCGGCTCACTTATCGCGTTAACTTTAGCACGGAATGCTCTACGCACCCCACACCTAGTGAGCATCGTTTAGGGCCAGGACTACCGGGGTATCTAATCCCGTTCGCTCCCCTGGCTTTCGAGCCTCAGCGTCAGGTCTGGCCCAGAAAACCACCTTCGTCACCGGCGTTCCAGCTAATATCTAAGGATTTTACCCCTACACTAGCTGTTCCGTCTTCCTCTACCAGCCTCAAGCCT
>VSIX01000175.1 GCA_008086245.1 Candidatus Mcinerneyibacterium aminivorans | reverse complement strand
TGGGCGACCACCCTCTCAGGCCGCCTACTGATCGTCGCCTTGGTAAGCCTTTACCTTACCAACTAGCTAATCAGACGCGAGCCCATCCATTAGCACAAGCCGAAACCTGCCTTTATCAATACACCATTAAGCCTATTAACACATCCTGTCTTAGCCCAACTTTCGCCGGGTTATCCAGGTCTAATGGGTAGGTTACTCACGCGTTACTCACCCGTGCGCCGGTGTACTACCTCTCCGAAGAGAGGATTCCCCCTGACTTGCATGTGTTAAGCACGCCGCCAGCGTTCGTTCTGAGCCAGGATCAAACTCTCCATCCAAA
>VSIX01000173.1 GCA_008086245.1 Candidatus Mcinerneyibacterium aminivorans | reverse complement strand
AGAAAGGAGGTGATCCAGCAGCACCTTCCGGTACCACTACCTTGTTACGACTTCACCCCCCTTGCCGGCTTTACCTTAACGACCTCCCTTACGGGCCAATCGCTTCGGGTAATACCAACTCAGGTGGTGTGACGGGCGGTGTGTACAAGGCCCGGGAACTCATTCACCGCGGCATTGCTGATCCGCGATTACTAGCGATTCCAACTTCATGCAGTCGAGTTGCAGACTGCAATCCGAACTACGAATACGTTTGTGGGATTCGCTTCACATCACTGCTTAGCTGCCCTTTGTCGTACCCATTGTAGCACGTGTGTAGCCCAGGACATAAGGGGCATAATGACTTGACGTCGTCCCCACCTTCCTCCTGCTTGCGCAGGCAGTCTCGTTAGAGTCCCCAACTTCACTTGCTGGCAACTAACGAAAAGGGTTACGCTCGTTGCGGGACTTAACCCAACATCTCACAACACGAGCTGTCGACAGCCATGCACCACCTGTGTTCGGGCTCCTCTATAAAGAGGCACACTCTTATCTCTAAAAGCTTCCCAACATGTCAAGCCCTGGTAAGGTTCTTCGCGTTGCTTCGAATTAAACCACATGCTCCACCGCTTGTGCGGGCCCCCGTCAATTCCTTTGAGTTTCAACCTTGCGATTATAGTCCCCAGGCGGAGTGCTTAATGCGTTAGCTGCGACACATAAGTTCTAACACTCATATATCTAGCACTCATCGTTTACGGCTGGGACTACCAGGGTATCTAATCCTGTTCGCTCCCCCAGCTTTCGCACCTCAGCGTCAGTTTTTGCCTAGATGACTGCCTTCGCCGTCGGTGTTCCACCTGATATCTACGCATTTCACCGCTACTCCAGGTGTTCCGTCATCCTCTGCAAAACTCTAGATATCCAGTTTCAATAGCAATTCACACGTTAGGCATATGACTTTCACTATTGACTTGAATATCCGCCTGCGTGCCCTGTACGCCCAGTGATTCCGAGCAACATTCGCCACCTCCGTATTACCGCGGCTGCTGGCACGGAGTTAGCCGTGACTTATTCATGCAGTACCGTCACGCACTGCACCTGTTCGATACAATGCCGTTCTTCCTGCATAAAAGAACTTTACAACCTGTAAGGCCTTCTTCATTCACGCGGCGTCGCTGCATCAGGGTTGCCCCCATTGTGCAAGATTCTCCACTGCTGCCTCCCGTAGGAGTTTGGGCCGTATCTCAATCCCAATGTGGGGGACCATGCTCTCACATCCCCTATCAATCATCGTCTTGGTAAGCCTTTACCTCACCAACTAACTATTTGAACGCGAGCCCATCCTTCAGCGATCGGACATAAGTCCAACCTTTGATATCTAACCTCTAACATTAGATACCTCATGCGGTATTACCCACAGTTTCCCGTGGCTATCCCCCGCTTAAGGGCAGGTCACTCACGCGTTACTCACCCGTTCGCCGCTATACTCACTACCCGAAGGTAGCTTTCCCGCTCGACTTGCATGTGTTAAACGCGCCGCCAATGTTCGCTCTGAGCCAGGATCAAACTCTCAGATTAAT